>JBEGUT010000221.1:0-6614 GCA_041178745.1 Planctomycetota bacterium
TGAAGCGACAACCTGGTCAGCCTTAGCAGTGGTGTTAGCTGTCGACTCGACAGGTACTATAGGTTGGTCGTTAGCTTTAGACGGTGCGGTATCACTGGATGCATCTGGTTCAGAGGGTAAAAGGCCTTCCGTAGTGTTTGAAATGACTGTTGATGCAGCGACAGGCGGAGGCACTGAGATGGCGGATGTGCTGATTTGATCCGCAGAAAAAATCTGCCGTAGATTCTCATGCCATGTTTCGGAGGGCTGTAAAAGTTCAGCATCCGTGCTCGCCAAATAAGACTCAAGAAAGCGATACGAAGCGGTTGTAGCGAGTAGGAAGTCATCCCACTGATGCACGGCCAAAGTTTTGCAGCGTTCGAGCAATTGCTCTCCAAGAGTAATGGCTAAAGGTACTCGGGATAAGCGGGCTGCTCCAAGAAAGTCTTTGATTGTCGATGTGGCTACAGATATACCACTTTCCGATGTTTTGCCACTCAGTTGCTTGAAGATCGAGCACGCTGTTAGAGCTTCGCTGCGAAAAAGCGAGAGAATGGGATCCTTTTCCTCGGACGTTTCGTGATGAGAAGTCATGGGAGCACCTTTACAAGTTGCTGAGCCAATTTATCCTCATCGATCAATCCAACCGATTTATCGTTCAACTGGTAGACACCCTGCAGTAGCGATTGAGTTTTTCGTTTCAAAGTGGAAGGTACGGTGTTGATATATTGCTGATCCAGTCGCATCACTCCAACAACTTCGTCAACCCAGAGTGCCCAAAGTCCGTTGGTAAGCCTCACAACCAGTAACCTTCCTAGCCTCGATGGATCCAAGCTGCTCTTGTCGTTGATCAGTTCGGCGATCTGTTGCAAGGATCGTTCATTCTGTTCGTCTCCCGTTTGTAGAAGTCGATGCATCGCAATACAGAAAGGTAATTCACCTCGGACATTGGTCAGGCCCAATAGAATCTGATTGCTTCGATGGGGAACGGTGTGAATAGCTCGAGGAGTCGTTACTTCACTGACAGGGTGTACTGCGATGGCAAGCCACTCATCACTGATTCGAAATAAAATAACTGGGATACCTTGATTGAGATCGGCGTCTTGAGGCTGCGTGAGTCGATCTGCCCATTCCTCTAAATATCCCGGTGGCGAGGCATGGTCGAGCAATTTCCAGCCCGCGTTTTGATAAATTGGACAGTTGCGGCAATGAAGATTCTCTTGAAGCTTATCGCAGGATCGATCGCCAAAAACGCCGATCGAATTCCAGCAATTGTCTGGCAATTGCGACTTAGGGGAACTGGGTGTTGAACTCATGACTCCAGTCTCCTTTTAAGCCAACGTCGACGATATTGTTCGGCTAGTCTGGAGTCGCCCCTCGAAGAAGCAGCTAACCACAACCGCTGTAGAGATGGGCCATGTGTAGGATCGAGGTAAACGGCGCGCTCCCAGGCATGCAGCGCTTCCTCGAAGCGTCCCTTGGCTTGAGCGATCAGGCCGCTGAGGAACAAAGCCGCTGCGGATAATTGAGTCGAGCGGTCGAGAGTGGCAAGCAGTCGTTCCGCATCTTCCAGCTTCCCAGCATCAGCAGCCGATTCAGCTTTCAGGAGTGTCTGTTGAACCATCTCAAGGCCTGATGATGACAATGACTGAGCCGATGAGAGAGGCTTGCTTTGTCGTTGACTGCCAGCCGGCAATCGATTCGCTAGCGGGTTGCTTTCCGATGTAGGATTAGCAAGTGAGAGTTGACTTTTTGTCTGAGTCGCGGCCATGGTTCTAGCAAGTACCGGCTTTCGAAGTGCCTTGTTGGGCAAAACAATTTTGCGCTCGGTTGCTGAAGTGACATCGGCGCGTCCAAATACCTGCAAGTGGTACGGTTCCAGCGGTACAAGATCAGCTTCCTTTGCCGCCGACGATTCCACGGCGCTCAGGTAAAGTCTTCCAGTTGGAGTCAGCAGCTTGGATAGCTGCTGCAAGATTTCGGTACGTTTCTGCGGAGTAACATAGATAAGTAGATTGCGGCAGAAAATACATTCGTAGCGTTGATCGGGTATTGTTTTCTCAAGCAGGTTTCCGACGCGAAATTCCACCATTCTTCTAATTTCAGCAGTAACCTCCCACTTGTTTCCTGACAAAGCAATACCGTTTAATTGAGAAGGTTGATTCCAACCGTTTTCCCTAAAAGAGTTCTGGCCGTAAATGGCAAGCTGCGCGTGATGAATGGCTTGGCTACTCAGATCGATTCCCTCAACAACGACGTCGGCGCGGGTCATTCCGCGCATGGAGAGAAGGATCGCTAATGAATAAGCTTCTTCACCCGTGCTGCATGGTGCCGAAAGGGCTCGCAGTGGCCTGAACTGTTCTTCCGACTTCTGCTGCCAGTAAATTTTCTGCAAATGTTCAGCAGCGTTTTGTAGTTGTTCGACACCTCGGAAAAACCAGGTCTCGTGAACGGCGAGCGCTTCAGACAACGATTGTAACTGCTGAGGGTTGGCAATGATCTGCGCGATAAAGGCTTTTTCATTATCGATCTTGCCTTGGTTGAGCGCTTGGGAGCGCTCGGCAATGGCGTTTCGCAGCATGGTATCGCTGAGACTTTCATGGCTCCAACCATACAACTGCTCTAGCACTTGTCGCAGCGCATCAAAGCTCATACCTGCAATCCTTTCATGAAGGATTCCATGGAGTACTGATGCGAATCATCAAGTAACTGATTGACCGACGTGTGGCGTGTGATTTTCCGAACGTTATTGTTGAACTCGGTCTCCTGCTCATCATCGATAGCAGGGCGTGCGCTGGGGACCTGTAGTCCGACCAAATGATTGAAGCGATTTCGCACGACAAGAATTCGTTGTCTCATCGTTTCGCGGGTAAGACTTATTCCCAAGCGAGTGCACAGGTCTAAAACCGGTATGATTTGGCCACGGTATTGAATGACTCCGAGCCAAGGTGGTTCGCATCCTGTAACTACTTGCGGCGCAATAGCAGGCACAACCTCAAGCACCTCGGTGCCAGGAAAGGCAAGCAGTTCGCGCTCAATATCTATCAGGATCCAAAGCACCGTTACATCACTCCCAGGGAGATGTTTTCTATTCGCCTATCTATTCCGCCACACAGGTGAAAATATCACAGACAAAAAGCTTTCAACCTTTCTTCTAATATAACGCTTAATCGTTAAATAGTCCCTGCAAATTACTGACCTGCTACAGTGAATCGAACTACCGAACTGCGTAGTTTATCGACCGAGGATCTCAGATTGGCAGCGGCCTGGTTAAGATCTCTAAGGCTATTGTTAGTGTGAGTCGCATTGCCGGTAAGCTGCGCCATTGCCTCATTGATTTGCTTGGCTCCCAGCGACTGCTGCCGCATACCTTCATGCAAAGGTGGAAACAATTCGCCGAGTGTCTGTACTTCTTCAATGATTTGGCCCATTTGAGCATTGATCTCGGCTGTCTTGGTCACGCCACCTCGCACCTCTTCATTGAATCGATCCATTTCCATGACACCTGCTGAAACAGCCGACTGCATGTGGCGGACAAGGTTTTCAATGTCCAGTGTCGCCACGGCGGTTTGATCAGCCAAACGTCTAATCTCGCGAGCCACCACAAGAAAACCACGGCCGAACTCACCCGCCTTCTCTGCTTCGATCGCAGCGTTGATCGAAAGCAGGTTGGTTTGGTCAGCGACTTTGGTAATCGTAGTGATCACCATATTGATATCGCCCGCCTTTTCTCGAATCGCCGATAGTTTGCCAGCGATGGACTGCGTGGCTTCGCTAAGGCGCTCCATCGTCGACTCCATGCCCGCCAAGCCACTCCGCCCCGTCGTTGCTAGGAAAGTCGCTTGCTCCGCATTGCTTGTCACTTTGGTCATCGTGCTAAGCAATTCCTGGCTTGTCGCTGATATCTCTCGCACCGCAGCTGCAATCTCTGATGAAGAAGTACCAAAGCTTTGAACCGTCGATTCTTGCTGCTGTGCGGTCGAAGCAATCTGTGAGGTAGTCGAGAGCAGATCTAAGCTAGCCGTTTTGACCTCAGCAACCAAATCGTGAAGTCGAGCGATGACGGTGTTAATCGTCGCGCTGAGTTGTCCAATTTCATCGTTGGAATGAACCTGAATACGAGTCGTTAAGTCGCCCGCTCCGTCGGCCATCTCCTTCATCTTGCTGATTAAGGCTTCCGTCGGATTGATGATCGCTGAACCAATCTGCCAACAAATCCAAGCGACAATCACCAGGGTAATCAAAGAGGTGATAAGGATGGCGGTAGTCCAATTGCTAATCAAACTATTGGCTTCATTTTCTTCAGTAGCTTGTCCTTCTACGGCAAGTGCGACCAGTTTCTTGATCTCCGCCTGATGAGCCTCGTAAGCAGCCTGGATAGCCGGCTTAAGCTTGGTCATCGTTTTATCCGATTCCTCCGGAGTCATCTTGAGAGTCTCAAACCACTGATCGGCTAGAGCCAAAAACTCCTCGCCCGTAGTTCGTGAATCATTGATGTTCTGCTTGATCTGTTGGTTATCAAATTTGTTCTGATAGCTTTGGTAGCCATCGAAGAACTTGGAACGAGCGCGACGATAATCCTGTTCAAGTTTGCGACTCGATTCCGCAGTATCTATCGCCTTTAACTGAAGCACCAATACATAAGCTTCTACGCAGTTCATTTCAGGGGGAACTGTGCTGGCCACTAAACTTTGAAAGGTTTGGATATCCTGATAGATCGGGCCTCCAACGCGAACCTGATTGCGCGCGTAAAAGCCGAGACCAAAAACTAGAATCAGGCCGACAGTAAAGGCCATGATGAGGATGCCGAATTTGACCCTGAACGACAGGTCTCGAAATGAAGTCATAAATCCAGGTCCGCACGGTTAGGGGGCTATGAAGCGAAAAGGAGTGCTCGATTCTGGGGTGCAAACAGGCCATTACAGGATTGAGTGATTTCCAATATGAAGCCGATCTGCGACTCGAACCAATAAGTCCCACAGATTTGATACTAATCAAAGAAATGGATTCGTCTAGGCAGGGGGGTGTCTTTGCGAGGGGGTTCGGGGGCCGTTTTGATCCGATTTCTGTCAAAATGAGCGACGGCTTTCAGGGAGATTCGGGGGGTTGAGAGCCTAAACGGGGATTTTTTCTGAAGTTCAACCGGCTGACCTAGCCGAACTAACCAAATCTCGGCATAATCTCGGACTTCCATGGAAGATCCTATGTCGCCCGAGAGCGGCTTTAAGTTAAGCATAAGAAGATAGTTAAGGTTTCGTAGCTATGGCCAAGTCGAAGAAGAAAAAAGAAGTTATGTTCCTCGTTTGTGAGGAAACCGGTGATTACAACTACACCATCCGTCGTAAGCCAGGCGGAGAAAAGCTGCGGATCAAGAAGTACAGCCCTAGGCTTCGCCGACATACCGTTCACGTTGAGAAGAAGAAGTAACGTAGCGTCGTTCATTTGACGAATCGTTTGTTAGATCGATAGCGACAGTAGATCGAAGGCCATTTTTCTGCGATCTCTTTCAAACAGTTCGGATGCTGCGAAGACTTTTCTGTCTTGTCAGTTTCTTCAGCCACGCTTTGCGTGGCTTTTTTTTGAGTTTGTTGATGCGCCTGCAATGGTACCAAACGATAGGATTTCGGTATCGGATCTGCTGCGTGTTCGTTGAAAGCAAATGATGGCCCAAGGCTTATCCAAGCACTTGGCCGGCTTTCCGAGAAAAAATTTATCCAACTGAACTCCTAAGCTCCCTAGTTGTCTAGTGTGACGTTGGTTTAATGAATCCAACGCATGGATTGGAATCGCCATGGATCCAGGCTCGGTTACCTTGATTCAGTTTCCTCGACTCAGGCAATCGTGTGGGTTTCAATCGATCTGCTTAACTCTGGATAGTTTGCTTTGAAATAACTTGTTATTCTTGAAATGGTCGGGATCACACCAGGGTGGTAAGTCCGGCCAGTTTTCATGGGGAGGTGCTACAGGATGGCCAGACGATGGAGAATCATTCCCCATGATGGAGAAGGTATTGAGCATCTTGCAAAGCGAGCGAACATCTCACCGCTGATTGCTCGTATTCTGCTTGCGCGTGGCGTTGTAGATCCCCAGCATATCGCTCAGTATCTGGAAGCTCGCATGGATCAGTTGCGAGATCCAGAATTGCTCCCCGGTTTGACCAATACGGCGGATCGTTTGTTCGAAGCGGTTCAAGCCAAGAAGAATATCGTGGTCTATGGGGACTATGATGCCGATGGAATGACTGCCTCTGCGATTCTCATTCGCTGCTTGAAATTGCTGGGAGCCAATGTTTCTTACTTCGTACCTAATCGTTTCGAAGAAGGTTATGGTCTCAATGAGGAAGCATTGAAGACGCTGAAGATGCGAGGCAAAGATGTCGTTGTGACTGTTGACTGCGGAGTAGCGAGTCTGCATGAGGCAGTAGTGTGTCGCGAAATCGGCTTACAATTATTTGTTACAGATCATCACCAATTCGGAGATGCACTGCCTGATTGCGATGGATTGATTCATCCAGGCTTGCCAGGATATGGCTATCCGTTTGCAGGTCTATGTGGTGCGGGTGTTGCTTTCAAGTTGGCTTGGGCGCTTTGTCAGCGATCATGTGGTACCAAGCGTGTCACGCCTGATCTCAAGCA
>JBEGUT010000222.1:0-6608 GCA_041178745.1 Planctomycetota bacterium
ATCAAAAAGCTTGGTCCAGTCTGCATGACGGTAACGACCACGGCATCCTCGGTCATCACGGGCGAAGTGCCTAAGTCCCACCACAATGTATCTTCAGCAACTTCTTTCTGCAGATTGTGATGCCACAGGAGTTTGCCGGAAGAATCGCAGCAGCCGATATCGCCACTCTTAAAATAGGCGGCTACATACTTGCCATCGGTGACAGGGGAGGGGTTACTTCCAGTGCCATTGCGATGCTTTCCTTCACGGGGCGAACCCATTTCGGATCGCCACAATTCTTTGCCAGTCCAATCGAGAGCCATCAACCAGTTCTTATCATCGGCGCTGGTGGTCACAAAAATGTGTTCGTCCCAAACGGCAGGAGTGGAAGCTCCGCGGCCAGGAATTTGTACCTTCCACTGCAAACCAGTTTTGCTGTTTTCTTTGATGTCCCAACTGACCGGAAAATCACCAGCGTTCGCTTTACCGTCGCCATTAGGACCGCGCCAATTGGGCCAGCGATCTTCGGCAGAAAGATTAGCGCCAAGCAATACAAAACAAGCAGCACTAGCAATCAAAATGGACCAGCGACTTGGTGACCAAGACTTTGCAATAGCGTCAAACGATTTCATAGGGTGGGCCGTTTTCATAGGGAGGCTCTGTAGGATACGGATCGTCCGGCAGAGAACATCTGCCGAACAATACCAAAGATTCTTTAAGATGAACTTAAATGCGCCCGGAATCAAGTCTCCCGATGCAGGTTCAGGCCAAGTTAGGGGGAGAGCTTCTCGGCTTCCCCTGACTTATAGAACGGATCCAACGGATAACAGCCTGAGATTCGCCCCATACGTGGTGCGGTCGTGCATTCGCTGAAGGTTCGGCAAACCAGTTTCCGAGCTGGCTGCTTGCCGGCCAGCGAATCGGCGGGCATCTCCGGATAAGAAAGGACCATTCGCCCCAAGCCAACCGCATCCACCCAACCCCGAGCAACCACGGCCTGAGCCACTAAGGGCAAGAAGTCCTGTAAGTAGGTATATCCACTTCCTACAAAGGTAACCCCTTCAACCGCTTCGCGACAACGACGTGTTAAGTCGATATGACGCGCAACACCGAACAACGGATCCTCTGGTGGAAGATAACCATCGCTCGGAGGAAAAATAGCCGGCCTCTGTAAATGCGGCGAGTAATACGGACTACCTAAGGTCACATTGAACGCTGTAACACCCTCCGCTTTCAGATCGCGCATCAATCGCAAGGGCTCATCCAGACAAGCCTCCAAAGGATTCCGCGGATCACATCCGAAAGCCAAATGGTATGGCAGCAATTCGTCATGCGAAACCGGCACCCCATACTCCTCTCCCTGCATGAACGGCGGAGTGTCGAACAAACTGATGCGAACTCCAATTTCCAATTCAGGACAAGCTGCTTTCACCGCACCGATGGCTGAGCGAAGCAATCGCGTTCGCCCTTCGTAATCACCACCGTATCGACCAGGCCTTGCAAAGCCGCTCAGCGATTCATGCAAGAGGTAGCCATGACACGCTTTAATATCGACAAATCGATATCCAGCCTCCCACGCCAACTTCGCCGCCTTGACATATTGCTCGATCAACTCATCCAACTGCGCATCGGTCCAAACTACTGAATCATCTTTGGGGTCGATACCGAATTTGGGATCCAGCAAAGGATGATGATACATGATGCGCGGCTCCCAACGCTTTGTATCATTCGGCTTGCAAAACCGACCACTATGGGTTAACTGCAAGCCTATCAGCAAATCATCAATCGTTCCGAATTTTTCTAAATGCGCTTTCTCAAGTGTTTCGCGAAGCTGCACTAGCCCCTGGCGATTGGATTCGATGGCCATGGTCTGTCTTGGATTGGCTCTTCCATCAGGTCGAACGGCTGCCGCCTCTCCTCCCCAAATCCATTTCGCACCACTCTCACCGAAGTGTTGCCAACGGCGCAACGTCAGTGGCGACGGAGTCCCATCGCGGTTTGCATCCCAGCCCTCCATCGGATGAATCACCCAGCGGTTTCCGATAACTAACTTTCCCATTCGCGTTGGCATCGCCAGAGGTGAATGCTCCGCAGCACTCAGCAGCGTGTCATCGATGGGAACCACCACGCCTAACTGCTCCATGTGCTCTCGAAAGCGTTCAACGGTTCGCAACTGTGCGACCTTGGGATAGCCTGCCATCTATCACTCTCCACATGCTTTACAAAAATGTTCGACCCGAACGTTCGTATGCCACGGATTGCCGCTGCCAAGGCGATCCTAGCTACGAATCAGCACCTTCCAAAGTTAGATTGGCAAACTTCAGTACAAAAGATCGTGAAATCCCATCACCGAAGAACTCAACAGTGACTGTCCTCCGCAGTCCCTTGCCCGATGCCGCCACAATCCTGCCCGAACCATAGGTCGGATGACTGACTACCGCCTTAGCTACAAACGCCTCGGGAGGTGCTCGCATCACTCCCGCTTCAGGATCCGCCAATTCACTCGCTGGCCTCAATCGTTTGCTCGACAACATATCAGCGACACGTTCTGCGGAAAATTTGTCGCCTACTTGAGCTCCCTTACTTTTCTTCCCAGGTAACTTCCGCCGAGCGCCCGACCAAGAGGCATCGTCATCACCTTCCAATTGCGTATAGGTTGACTCGCTCTCGGTATCCCCGATTTCATCACCGCTGGCATGTGAGTCTGCGTCCATCGTAGGATCATCGCTTGACCCAAAATGCCGATCGAAGAAATCGGTAATTGCTTCGCTATCATGATCCTCCCATGAATCGCTGTAGCTGTCCCAACTTTCCGTCAAATCGGTTACCTGCATCTCTGCGCGAGGCAACTCCATCAAAAACATACTCGCTACTGCCAAGGAGTGATCACCACGAAATGATCGCGATTTGGCACAACTGAGCTGCAATTGATCCTTCGCACGCGTCATGCCCACAAACAACAAACGACGCTCTTCTTCCAGTTGAGCTGGATCTTCGCGACTGCGACGATGTGGCAGAATATCCTGCTCAACCGCAATAATAAATACATGAGAAAACTCAAGCCCCTTAGCTGCATGCAACGTCATCAGTTTCACACGTTCATCGGCCGACTCATATCGGTCCGTTTCGCTGTATAGCGCAGCCTGTTCCAAGAATACTTCCAAAGGATTCGCTTCAAGTTCCTGATCATCTAACTCAGCCGCATCAGCCAGAAGCTCATCGACGTTTTCCATCACATCGGCATCCTCTTCCTCGCGTTTCGCTTTAAGAAGATAAGCGCGATATTCGATCTGCTCGATCAAGGTCTGTAGTAGATCGCTCAGTCTTCCCTTGGATTGCTCTCGCAACATTTCCATTAACTTTAAAAAACCAGCAATGCTCTTACGAGCCTTGGGGGTCAACTTGACTCGATCCAAAGCTAATTGCGAGCCTTCCAGCAGACTCACTCCATGCTGCCGAGATAATTCCTCAAGCTGTGCTAAGGTTTGCTTTCCCAAGCCGCGCGGCGGAGTATTGATAACACGCTGAAAAGCGATATCGTCCGAGGGGTTATGCAAAAGGTGCAAATAAGACAATAGATCCTTGATCTCGCGGCGCTGATAGAATTGGAAACCGCCGATCATCTGATAGCCCACACCCGCTTTTCGCAAGGCCAACTCCATGAGTCGCGAATGGGCATTGGTGCGATAAAGAACGGCAAAATCACCGAGCGATAAGCCACCTTGTTGGCAGGCTGTCATG
Organism: Planctomycetota bacterium; assembly: GCA_041178745.1. Taxonomy (GTDB): domain Bacteria; phylum Planctomycetota; class Planctomycetia; order Pirellulales; family Pirellulaceae; genus JAFLCP01. The sequence goes on from JBEGUT010000222.1 coordinate 3,721, forward strand.
ATCTGCTGAACGATATCTGCAGCCTCGTCACGACCGGTCGCATAGGTTTTAAGCCGCACCTTATTACCTGAGCAACGCGTCGGCTCCAACTTCTTTGCCTTGCGGCGTTCATTATTCTGAATCAACGTATCCGCTGCTGAAAGGATCTCCGGTGTACTTCGATAGTTCTCTTCCAACCGAACCACCTTAACTCCGGGAAAATCTTTTTCGAAATTCAAGATGTTATTCAGATTCGCTCCTCGCCATCCATAGATCGACTGATCGGGATCACCCGTCACCGCAAGATTGGGATGATCGATCGACATACTACGAATCACTGCATACTGCGCGAGGTTCGTATCCTGATACTCATCCACCAAAATATACTTGTGGCCTCGATCCAGCTCCGCACGCAACTCAGGCGACTGCCGCAGCAAAATTGCGACATGCATTAGCAAGTCGTCGAAATCAACCGCCGCACTGCGCAACAGATATTGCTGATAGATTGGATAAACTCGCGCGATCAAATGCTCGTCGCTCGATACAGCATTACCCAGTAACATTTCAGGCGTCACTAAGCGATTCTTAAGACGGCTAATCTTTTGAGCTAAGGAACCGATCGTGATATGGGTTAGTTCGACATTGGCCAGTTTCACGGCTCCCTTCAACGCCAACTCCGAATCGTCTGCATCGTAAATCGTAAAGTTTTCAGGAAGACCGACCATCGGCGCATAACGTCGTAGCAATCTAGCGCAGTAAGAATGAAATGTTCCCATCCAAACGGGAGCTTCGCCGACCAATTGCCGCAATCGGCTCTTCATCTCGTCGGCTGCTTTGTTGGTGAAGGTAAGGGCTAAAATATTCCAGGCCGGGATACCATGCCGAATCAAATTCGCAATTCGATGCGTGATCACTCGCGTTTTACCACTGCCAGGACCGGCTAGCATCAATAGCGGGCCATCAACATGCATCACCGCCTCGCGCTGTGCAGCATTCAGATTTTTCAGCAAATCATCCATCCACCCACACTCCTATTCTCTTCACCCTCTGGGCTTTTCACCGTCATGCCCGAGCACTCGTCAGGAGCCACTTAAGCTTGAACTCGATCCACCATGCGTCACTCGTAAATTCAACACCCTTACAACGCAAGCCGAACGAGAAACGAAAGCAGCCCAAAGTTCACCAGCCATCAGTCTTTCAGGCGACCGCTGCCGTCTTCGAGCGATGTCATTTTTCGCGACGAGACTTCCCTTCCAACCACCATCCGATCGCAGTTTTCTAGACAACTCTTGCCTAAGCTTTATTGTGGGCTTTCCAAGCTGAACTCTCTACCCCTGATGGCTCGTCTAAGGCGGTGAAGTTGGTGAATCAACCGCTCAAACATGTGTAAAACTGAATTACCTTCAGCCTAGAAGCAGAAAATACTATCGGCGAATCCTCCGAAACGAAAAAGCCAGCGTCGTCTGCTCGTTGCTGTTTTCTCCGCTACCCCCTCTCACTCGGATCGAATCGCAGACCGACAACAGAGTCCATTAGCCTCGACTACCGTTTTGCTAGCATAGAAATAAAAATCTTTAAGGCATGTTGTTCATGAATCGCTGCGCGTTATATTGGCCGCACTTTCTATGGACGGAAGAAAGATTAGGAATCTTGCACCCTATTAGGAAATGATTGAGGGAGGGAACGATGAAGGGAATGATGACCAAGGAAGTGTCGGCCAAGGATATGTTCAGCGACGAAGCGAATTCGAGCAGCAGAGGATCTGTAACTCGCATTCGCCTCAGCAAGGCAGACGAAGAAGCTCGCACCTTGCGTGAGCGACTTGAACTCAGCACCGCGGAAATCGGTTTGTGTGTACGCACCACCAATTGCCTTGAAGAGAAGGGAATTTTTACCGTCAAGGATTTGTTGAACTCAACTCCTGACACCCTGCTGAGCATTACCAACTTCGGTGAGAAAACTTTGCTGGAAGTTTATCAAGCTTTGGAGCGAATCGGTTTTAGACGCCCCAAGGCCAATCGCACTTTGGGTGTCTTCAGCAGCAACTCTGCAAGCTAGATGACTTGCTTTTGATTCCTGCACTAAAGCTGATTGGTATCCCCCATAGCTAGCCGCAAGGGAATATCCTACTGGCTTTAAAATAAGCTTCTAACAATTCGCTTAAGATCGCTGACGCATCTACGATTGGTGCGTCAGCGATTCTAGCATTGCGATGTTTTCTAAAGCCGCCTGTTCTCTTATTGCAGGAACTCTCAGAAGAACATCTAGCTACACTCTCTAAAGCTCGATCTATGTAGGTAGGCTTTGGGTCTTCACCATTTTGTTCATACGATTTTCTGTTGGGCCGACCACTCGCTGTAGCTACAACGAACTCAGGCCCTGACAGCCAAACGCTAGCGTTTTACGCGATTGCATCAGATGGCAGTCGATGAATTCATCTGGACTCGATTCCATGGAAGGACTAAGGTGCCCTGGCGGGGTACTTCCGCAAGGCTCTGGAAATAAATCGTTTCGAAACGATATATGATCGAGAACCGTTGATAGTTTTGGGAAAAGTACGAATGGAAAGCGGCGATCTGCAAAAGGCGGAGCGCATGCAGGAGTTAATCATTCGTTGACATGTCTATTTGGGAGGGATCCGTCGATGAGCGTTAATTTCTTTAGTTGGATCCGAGATGGGGTTCGGCAGTCCGTTTTGCTGGGCGTTAGCGATGCGATCGAGCAACTCGGCACACCCGCGCCAGCCGAAGAACTGCACCCGAGCGTGGTAGGTTTCCTACAACGCCGCAGCGATGCCGGCTCGGAAGACTCCCCCAAATTCGCTGTTTCCCTCGATGGTACGGCGAGCGGTATTTCTCGGGATGGATCGGCAGGTTCACCTCAACGCGTTTCCCGCAAGCGACTGGGCA
>JBEGUT010000223.1:0-6603 GCA_041178745.1 Planctomycetota bacterium
ATGGCTTGATGGTGATGAAAACTTTTCTGGCGATCATTTTTGGGGTACAGATCGCCGGCATTCTCTACAACCGGCTTGTGCCAACCGAAGCTTCTCCCGATATGTTTCGGCATCTTTGGATCGGCTCACTCTTCTGTGTCGCGATCGCTGTTATCGGAACCATAACATCCTTGATGGTTCGCCGGGTTCGGCCTGCTCAGCCCAATGCTGTATTTCAATGGGATTGTTTAGCGATCAGTACCGAGATTCGCCAGTTGTTAGTGCGCGACAAATCGCTGTTGAAGGCCTTGCTCGTTTCCTGCGTCTTTTGGTTGGTATCTTCGATTGCTATGCCTACCGTCAACCGCCTCGGCGATGGACCGCTACAGCTTAACAAGGAACAAACCAGCACCCTCGTCGGTTTAATTGCGGTGGGCATCATGCTCGGCGCACCGCTGGGAGCATTGCTTTGCCGATTTCTCAAATCACCAACACTCGTCACCGGAGGACTATGGGGAATCGTTTGCTTTTTGATTTGCCTAGGTATTTGGAATGAAAACGGTACACCCTGGATCGGAACTATGGGCTGCCGTATCGCTTTGATTGGACTCGGCCTAGCGGCCGCGATCTACTCGATCCCACTCCAAGTCTTTTTGCAAGACCGTCCTCCCAATGCGTTGAAGGGACGACTCATCGCCACCATGAATCAAGGAAATTTTCTCGGAATGATGATTGCCGGTCCCATCTATCAACTCTTTGAAGCGATCTCTCGCTGGCTTGATGCACCGGTCAATAGTATCTTCATCATGATCGCCTTACTGGTTCTTCCTTTGGCAATTTTCTACCGCCTTGATACATCCCCACCCCCAGCGAGTAAGACTGAGAATTCATAAAAGCAGATAACCATGATTGCCTGGATGAAAGGCGATTAGCATCTCAGCAGAGCGCAAGACGTGTTGACACTCGATGCTCCTTGATTCTCAACTGAATCGCGATTGACTTGTTAAGTGAATCGCAGTTCACTTACTTCACGGATTCTCGGAACCCGCTATCGACCAAGATGTTTCGACGATCGGTGTCTGTTGCAACGTTTGAAAGATCACACAGTAACGCTCGGTTAATTCAACCAACTTGGAAAGTTGTTCCACATTCTCACGACTTTCAATATCGAAATGCAGTTCCACATGCTGGATCCCCACCGGTACATCGGGAGAAATCCCCATCGTTCCTCGAAAATCCATCTTGGCAATTGCTTCGATTTTGACATTCGCGATATCTAGTCCCATCGATGTTGCAACTGCACTTAGCGTTACACCAGCACATGCGACCAAAGAATCCAGTAGCATATCGCCCGAGCAAAGGCCCGAGCCATCACCACCTGCGGCGCGATGCAGCCCCGCAATCACTTTACCCGATGCCGTCGTCACCTCACATTGCTGCTGCCCGATCACCGCAGTTCCCTGAGATCGCATTTCAACCACAGCGGCCTCGGCATTTTCGCGATACAGTTTCTTAATGGGCCCCTGGACTTCTCGAAGCTGCTCTCGGTTCATTGCCAAATTTTCCGAATTAAGATTAGATCTTAAAGATAACGACTAAAAATACAGAACCCCCTGCGAACAAGCCAGAAGCTTAACTCGCCGGGGGTTTAGGTTCGGTGATCAATTGTTTTACAGAAAAGCCTAGGTTTAGGCTATCCTACTGCCAAGGTGGATATCAACGCACCTTCGTTGCAGCACCTGGAGCCTTGGCGGTAGCCGCCGGAGCCTCAGGTGTTAACACTGTCTCGATTTTTCCGGTTTGAGAAGTCTTCTCGAGGAAATTGTCGATTTGTGCATCCTTCATCAAGATATCAAGCCTATCTTGCATCGCGGTTCGCAGCTTCTTTTCCCGAAGCTCCTTGGCAAGCTCATCCTTGACACTCGCATAGTCCTGGACCACCGGCTCGGTGAAACCCTGCATTCGCATGATCACAAATTGTTCACCCAACGCTACGATTCCAGATAGTTCACCGGGCTTCAGCCCAAAAGCCTGCTCTTCGAGAACCGGATTGCCGCTGAAGCGACGAATCGGTGGCACTTTACCAAAGTTGGCTCGCGAAACCGGTTCGATCGAATACTGCGCAGCTAGTTGTCCGAATTCTTCGTCGGTCTTTTTGGAACGAGCCAACTCCCACACTTCATGAGCAGTTCGTTGATTGCTCATGACAATCGCGAGAACCTCAGCACGAGGACCGAAATTCGACTGAAAACCTTTCTGCAAATCCTCTTCCGTTAACTGAACGGAATCAGCAACAAGTTTCTTCAAAGCGACACTCGGCCAAACGGCATCACGGATATACAACTCAACCGTCGCTTCGTTTTCAGTCACGACATGCTGCAACCAACCTTGGACATTAGGTGAACCATCTCGATTGATGAAGCCCATCGAATCAGCGGCACGGGCGATCTCTTCATCGATGTCGGCTTGATTGACCTGCAACTTAGCGGCTTGCAAGGCGGTTTCCAATACCTTGCGATTGATTTCTCCCTTGAGCACTTCTCGACCAAAGCGCCGCATGCAGTCCACTTGCAACTGGGAAGAAGCCACAGGTTGCTTATTGATGAAAGCGACCACTCCAGGATATTGCTTCTCAAGATTTGCATCCCCCAGAACACGAACAACGCTGCTCTCTTTTTGCAATTGCTCAAACAATTTGTCAGCCTGCTCGCCCAACTTCTGATCTCGTACCTGCTCCTCAAGACCCTGGCGAATCGCTGGAATCACTTGAGCTGCAGGTGCCGTTGCTTCGATGTAGCGAACGCATTGCAACATAACGTGCATATCGGCCGCTTGAAAAATCTCGCTGATCTGGCCAGGCTGCAAGCGAAACGCTACCGCCTCCAGTTGGTCATCACCGGAATACTGTCGCAGCGGTGGCAATAATCCCTCGACACTCGCGCTCGCAGGATCCTCGCTCTGCTCCTTAGCTAGCCGACGAAAGGAATCAGGATTCGCTCTTACTTGACGCAGTAAATCATCGGCTTTGGTGCGATCTTTTACCGCAATCATACGCACCTGCACCTTTGTGCCATATTCGCTTTGATACGCGCGGTCGATCTCTTGAGGAGTCACCTCAATCCGATCGGCAACCAATTTGCGCAGAGCCAATGTGGGCCACACAATTTCCGATGCATACTGCTCGGGTGTAATGTTGCGCTCATCCTGCAACAATTTCATATACAAAGTCGTTGTCAATTTAAAACGACTCGCGATGCGAGAGATTTCCTCATCCACATCTTGATCGGTAATTTGAATGCCACGCGCTTGGCAGGCTTGCAGAATCAGATACTTGTTCAGGATATTGTCGAGCACTTGCGTGCCATAACGTTTTGCGCACTCGACACCCAATTGCTCTTTGGAAATCGTCTGTCCATTAACGACCGCGAGCACCGCAGGGAATTCATCTTGCTCAGCGACCGCTTTAGTAGCACCTTGATCGCCAGGCTTTGGCTTCGCGACCGCCTTTGCACCCGATTGTCCCTGAACCTTCGCTTGCCCCTGCGTTTGGGCTTGTAATGGAACCGTATGGCCGGCAACCCAAATGACTACGCCGGTACCACAGCCCAACCAAAGCTTCCATTTTCCAATCATTGAGGTTTCTCCTTAAACCATAAGTGAACGTCGTTTATAAAACGCAACGACTCACCGGAGCAATAGAGAAAACCACCCTTGCGGCCACCCATCGAGGAGATCGGGCAAGCAATCTTGCATCGTTTCAGATCCAAAATCCGATCAAACAAATGGACGAACTGCCAGCGACTTCATTTGAGGAGCACTTTACTTCAACTCAATTGCCAGCAATTTCCCTCCCCCTCGACCATCATTGCTTCGCACCCACAATCGCCCTTTAGCTAAAGCTGGCATCGCTCGATACGTAGCTTGTGGTAACTGAAAAGATGCTAGCTTTTTGAAGCTCTCAGGGTCCGCTTCAAAAATAGAGACTTCACCCTGCGTACTGACTGCCAGGACCCGATTGCCGACAGCGATCAAATGAGCGATACCGATGCTACCGTCAGACCACTTAACTTTTTCGGCGAGCGGATCGAGACAACATACTTCGCCCCCACCCATATCCTCTCGACCATTGACGGCGTACACAAAGTTGCCAATAGCAACGGGTGTCACATACTGACTGGCGAGCAGTTCGTCGTTGCGATAAATCACTTTGGGTGGACTGTTATTGAGATCGATTAGGCAAGCGCCGATACCGTAACTAGCGGTAAGAAACCATTTATTATCGGGCAGACCAATCGGGGTGGCTGCGTTGACCGTCGGCCCTCGCATGCCAAAAGGAAGTTCGAAAGCAACTTCACCATCTTCGGGGCGAAGGCCGACCAAATTCAATCGTGTCTCGACTAACACAAGAGGTTTACCTTGGTACTGGAGTGCTACGGGTGAACTGTAACTTGCTTCATAACTGGTCGACTTCCACAGTACCTTACCATCGCTGCGCGCTACCGCGACGATTCCTGCTTGTCGACTTCCCACATTGATAATGATTCGATCTTCCAGAACCAGTGGTGTGCTGCCGGCGCCGAAATAACCATCGTCCGCTTTGAAGTCTTTTCGCAGCGATATGCTCCAACGCACTTTGCCATCTGCAGGATCTAGACAACTCAATTGACCCGCGGCTCCATAGACCACTAAATCTTGACCGACCAAGCAAGGGACACAACGAGGTCCTATGTCTGAGTCGATTCCACCGCGATACTCTGCTTTTAGCTTCGTTTCCCAGCGAAGCTTGCCATCGGACTGAGCCCAGCACGATACCAGCTCATCTTCTCCTCGGCGGTGAAAAAGATAGACACTTTCACCACTAACGATTGGTCCTGCGTACCCGCTGCCGATATTTTGACTCCATGCTGCAACGGGCCCTTGGGGGGCGATCGAATCTGGAAGGGACTCATCAGGTGCGGCGCGACCATCTCGGCTCGGCCCTAACAGCTGTGGCCAGTCACCCCCTTGTGCCATCCCAGCAACTGCGATGACAAACCCAGCAAGAATCCCGCCAAACCGAAACACGCCTGCTCGCGTTTTGGATCGCATCCTGAAAATGGCAGCAAGGGATCGATTGGTTTGAGCCGTTTCCAAGCCGTTATTTGGGGAGGGTAAGTGGGATGGTTCACCTGTTTTTTTAAAAGGCATGATGCGACGATCGAGCTCGGAGGCTGGGGGGTTAAACACTTGGAAATTCTCCAGAGGTTAAATCTTCTTGGCGAATTGAGCTTCGCTAGGCAACGCGATCGCGTCATCTGAGCTATAATCTTCGACAATCTGGGCTGGGGTGCAAGCTGGAGCGGCTGACGATTCGTTGAACAAACTTCTATGGCGCGTTTACTGAGACTGTGGGGAAAAAAGAGAGGCCAACGGCTTTCGGGCTGGTGGATTGTCGGCAGCGTGGGAGAAGCTGTTTTTTTTGCCACGCTTTTTCTGCTTGGCGTGATGGCCCTTACCTTGGTCATCGCTTGGCAACTCGTTGCTCCCGATCTGCAGGTTTATCGAGTCGGACTTGGTTTTTGGCTCCTCGTGATCGCCTCGGTTTCTTTTATCTTGATCGGTGGGACTGGATTTCTGCTGCGAGTGTGGCAACTTTGGGCGTCCGACGAACGGAGACTGGCGGTTGCAAGGCAAGCTTCGGATATTGGCCTGACGGGACGAGGTAAAGGTAAAAATCCTTCCCAAACCCCCACAATTCCCGATCTGGAAAAAATTACCGATAGCCCAGGTGTGCGTCTAACCTATCGCCTTCCAATTCGACAGGGCGATTTGGCCGTAATGCTCGTGGGGGCTGTTTTCACCCTGAGCTGGAATACCATGGTTGCAGTATTTGCTGGCATCGCCTTCAGCGCCCATGCTCAGGGGCAGCCGAGATGGTTTTTAACCGCCTTATTGATTCCGTTCGGTGTGGCGGGATATTATTCGGCAAGGTGGTTTTTTCGCCTTTTCCGTGAGCTTACTGGCGTTGGTTCAACCACTGTGGAAATCAGCGAACTTCCGTTGTACCCATCGCGTACCTATGACGTGTGCGTGGTTCAGCATGGTCATTTGGTGTTCAAGCAATTACGTATTTGCCTTGTTTGTGAAGAAGAAGCTACATTTCAGCAAGGTACCGATCTTCGTTTAGAAACGAAAATCGTGTATCGTCAGGTAGTGCTTGAGCAGGGTCGCTGCCGGGTTGAACCGGGCCGGCCCCTGGAACTGAGGGCAACCTTCAAAGTTCCAGAAGATGCCATGCACTCCTTCCAGAGTGCGCACAATGCGATACACTGGAGAATCTTAGTTGAAGGAGATGCTAAGAAGTGGCCATCGTTTTGCCGAAGCTTTCCCGTAATTATCTATCCGGCCGTTCGCGATCTTCCAATATCGACGAGCCAGAGCTAAGCGTACGTCTGTTGTCACTGCAGCCCTGCTTTCTTCCGGGCGATGTTTTAGAGGCGGAGTATACGGTCGTTACTCCAACAACGACCTCGACAACCGAACCATCTTCTCTTTCGCTTCTATCCTACATTCCTCGCGGCGAATCCGAAGGAATGCAAGGCTTAGAAATTTCCGTGATATGGTACACCGAAGGGAAGGGAACCG
>JBEGUT010000224.1:0-6586 GCA_041178745.1 Planctomycetota bacterium
AATCAGCAATCACTCGCCAAAACATGAAAGCTAACGGCAGTTGCACTCTTAGAACTCTCGATGCTAGCTCATTAATTTCAAAGCATGCAAACGATTTAGGGGGCAATCCGAGCCCGACAAGCCTCCGTTCGACCACCGGAACGATTGCCAGAATCAATAAAAGATTCACTCCGAAGCGGTATCCAGTTGTCATAACCAATCTAAAACTACCCTCTGGAAAAGTTCTATTCCATTAACGCCGATTGCTCACCCCCCAGAATAAGAAGTTAACCTAGGATCCCAACAGGATGTTTTTGCGGAGCGCCCTTTCCAGGACGCTTTACTGCCTATGCTTAAGAATCCTTTAGCTAAAACAAATTGATTGTTGAGACTTGCGGCTGTTGAGAATCAAAGCGGGGAAATTGCATCAGTATCAAGCCTGATGCCCCAACTCTCATTCGAAGTGACTCTCAATATCGTGACGCTGACCTTCTGCGGAGAGTAAAACGTTGAGACCATCATCCCGATCGTCGAACCAAGCCCCTATGCCTGATGTAGGGCAGGTGATTTCCGGAATTTTCTTGTCTGTGGCTCTTGCCACTTTGTTGTACGTTTTTTGGGCAGGCTTCTTCACGGTTCGCGAGTACGAGAAAGCCGTCGTGCTGCGTTGGGGAAAATACTTGACCACTGCGGAGCCTGGTTTGCACTTCAAACTTCCTTGGATCGATGAACGCATACTGGTGGACTGTTCCGAACATAATTTGCGTCTTCCCTGGGGAGTGTCGGAACAAGCTTCTCGTGGTTCGGCTCCGCATGTCGAACGCTCAGATTCCGATGAGATGCTCATCTTAACCGGTGACCTTTATGCGGCCGTTGTGGAATGGAACGTCTTTTGGCGAGTTGCTGAACCAAAAGATTTCATCTTAAAACTCAACGAAGATGAAGCGGAAGCGATCATTAACGCAGCAGCTCGCAGCACCATGCACCGAGTGGTTGGAGATTACGCGGCCGACGAAATACTCACCGGCAAACGCGAAGAGATTGCATTGGCTGCTCTTAATGAATTAAAGAAAACATTGGACTCCTTTCAGTGTGGCATTGAGATCCTCGACCTGCAATTGCAGCGAGCTATTCCACCGGATCGTGTGAAGCCTGCCTTTGATGAGGTCAATGCCTCGATCCAACAGCGTGACAAATTGATCAATGAAGCGCGTCGCGAGCGAAATCAAATGCTGCCGCTTGCCCTAGCTTCGCAAGATAAGTTGATTCGTGAAGCAGAAGGTTACAGCTCTCGTCGCAAGGCGGAAGCCGAAGGAGAAATCACTGCATTGCTGGCGAAATTCCAAGCTTATCAACAAGCTCCTGAGCTAACTCGTCGACGCCTTTATTTGGAAACCATGGAACGCGTTCTCACCAACAGCGGTCCAAAAGTCATTCTAGATAAAAACATGCCAAGCCCACTTCCTCTTCTGAATATGAATAAGGACTAATCGATATGGCCCGCTGGCTTCAAAGAACACTTCAGCTTATCGCCGTGTTGGGAATCCTTCTCTTCACCTTACCGCTTTTCGCCTTCGTGGTTGATCAACGCGAAATGGCCGTCGTGCTTCGCTTTGGTCGTCCTGTTAGAGCCTTGACGTCACCAGGACTTTACTGGCGAGTGCCAGGTGTCGAAACGGTACGCCTCCTGCCCGCAACACTACAATTTTGGGGTGATTCGCCCGTGTTTGCGATCCCCGACCTACCAACCAAAGACGACAAGAAAATCGAGTTGATCCCGTGGGCTGTCTGGAAAATCAACGATCCGATCGCCTTTGTCCAGCGACTGCGAACGGTAGACAATGCCGAGCAGCGTGTCGCACAATTCGTGCGTGGAGCTATTCGTGACGTGATCACTCAGCACGAACTTGCAGAACTCGTTCGCAGTTCCAATCGTGAACTGCAAACCGCAAAACTGGATATCGATTCCACAGGACTATCGATACCTCCTGAAGATCTGAAAGAGTCCATCGAAAGCGGCACTTCGAAAATCGAAACCGGTCGCCTCAAAATTCTCGAACAGATCAAAGCGGATATCCAGAAACGCTTAGCGGCCTCTTCGACCAGTGACGAAGGCGCTACACGCGGAATCGAACTGGTCGATGTCGGGATGTCCAAGATTGATTTCGTTGCCAGTGTGCGTGAGAAGACTTTCGATCGCTGGATCGCTGAACGCGGTGCTCTATCTGCCCTCAACGTCAACGAAGGAGAACGTCTCAAACAGGAAATTCTCAATCAAACAAAAGCTGAAGTCGAGAAGATCGAAGGGGAAGGAAAAAAGAAAGCGAGCGAACAACGAGGTAAGGTTGACGCTGAAGTCATTGACATGTACGCGAAAGCCATACAATCGACCGGTGATTTCTTTGAATTCGTTCGTACTCTAGAGCTTTACGAGAAATCGCTCGATAAGAATGCGACTCTTTATCTCAGCACGGATAACGAACTGCTGCACCTGCTCGAAGGGAGCTCGCTTCCTACGACAACAGCTTCGTCCGCGACTCCTGCTACCCCCGCAAAATCGCCATAACCACATCCAGATGAATAACTGGTAAACTTCCGCCGATCGGTGGAAAATGTTATCAAGTTATTTGCTCCAGCAGCTTCTCTGGGTGGTATAGATCCAAGGCAACTTCTATCCCACCCACTGCTTTTTCCCTCCTATCATGATCCACACCGCTGCTAGTCAATCGCCTCTGCAGCGATTGGCGATTGTCGCCATCTATGCTCTCGCCGTCTTCCTCGGCGCTTTCCTTCTATTCCAAGTCCAGCCGATCATGGGCAAGTATATTCTTCCATGGTTCGGAGGAAGCCCAGGAGTTTGGACGACTTGCATGCTCGTCTTCCAATCACTGCTCTGCGCTGGTTATGCCTATGCACACTTTTTGACCAAATTTGCTACCAGGCGAGGTCAGGTATTATTGCATGCCACGCTTCTACTCGCTTCCTTGTTCCTACTTCCAATCAACCCATCACCCGATTGGAAACCTGATGGCAATGCTGCGCCAATTCTTTGGATAATCACCTTGCTTCTCGTGAATGTCGGATTACCCTACTTTTTGCTTTCTGCCACAGGACCACTTTTACAAGCCTGGATCGCACGCTCAGGAATCATCGCTCAACCCTACCGGCTATACGCTCTTTCCAATGTTGGCTCACTGCTCGCTTTGGTTACCTATCCTTTCCTCATCGAAACTTGGCTCTCCTCAGGCCAACAAGCAATCACATGGTCTCTGCTATTCTCTGTCTTTGCCGTCGTCTGCCCTTTGGCGGGCTTATTGTCGCTTCGACATCGAATCACCGAGAAAGCCGCCGACAACATCACATCTTCGAAGGAAGCCAAAAACCTTCAACCATCGGCGTTGCACTTTTGCCATTGGTTCTTGCTCGCTTTTCTACCCTCGATGATGCTGCTAGCAGTAACCAATCAAGTCTGCCTTGATATCGCCGTCATTCCGTTTCTTTGGATCGCCCCACTCTGTATTTACCTAATGAGTTTCATTCTCTGCTTTGAATCACAGAGATGGTATTTCAGACGCCCATACATCATTCTTTCTTTTCTGTCCTTCCTAGGAATGCTGTACGCGATCTCCGAAGGTCCAAAACTAAACTACCTCGTTCAAATCGGTATTTACTTCAGCGGCTTATTCCTTGTGTGTATGGTTTGCCATGGCGAACTTGTGCACATGAAACCAGACCCTAAATTCCTTACTTCGTTCTATATGACTATGTCGATCGGCGGTGCTGTAGGAGGGTTGTTCGTCGGAGTCGCTGCACCTTTCCTGTTTAACGAATTTCTCGAGTTGCAGCTTGGAATCATTCTTTGCGGCGTCAACATGGTCGCGATTTATTTCACGCGCAATCGCGGATCTTTAGTTGACCTCTCACCCAAACACCAACTCTTTTACACCTCCTGTACCATCGTGACTTTGATCGCCTTAATTGCCAATCGCAACAACAGTACTCCTGATTCGTTCTCCGTTAGAAACTTTTATGGTGTCCTACGAGTCAATTCACGATTCGATAAAGCAACCGAAAGCTCCCAAAAACTTCTTTTGCATGGACGCATCGTCCACGGTTCACAGTTCGAAAAACCAGAGATCGCGCAGGAGCCGACCACCTACTACACGCAGGACGCAGGAGTTGGCTTGGCACTTTCCGATCATAAACCGAATAGCCCTCGCACCATCGGTGTTGTCGGACTTGGAGCCGGAACCCTTGCCGTTTATGGCAAACCGCAGGACCATTGGAAATTTTATGAAATCAACCCCGATGTGATTCGCATCGCACAGGAGCATTTCACCTACTTAAGCGACTGTCCCGCCGAGTTAGAGATACTACCTGGCGACGCTAGGCTCACTTTAGCCAACGAAAAAGAAAATCAATTCGATATCCTCATACTCGACGCTTTCAGTGGCGATGCAATTCCTATCCACCTACTAACCACCGAAGCGATGGATATCTATCGCAACTGCCTCAAGAAGGATGGTATCCTGGTGATCCACATTACGAACCAATTCCTCGACCTCGCCCCGGTAGCTCACGGACTGGCAGAATACAGTAGCTTTCACGCTCGAGTCATCGATAACTTTGAGAATCTCCGACCCTTTGCGAATCGTTCCGTCTGGGCCCTGCTGTCCGCCTCACCATCGACCCTTGAAGCCATCCATTTGAGCGATCCTAAACAGACAGTACCGGTTGCCAAGAAATCGATCTGGACAGACGACCGAAGCAATCTCTTCGAAGCGCTGCGTTAAACACAGATTTCGCGAAGCTTTTACTCAACTTCAAGACCATCATCCCTGCTGGCTCCCTCAAGTACACGCAATCCCTAGTATCGCACGAAGAAGTTAATTCCTCGGTTTGCTAGAGACTCGGTTCACCCAAAAGTGGCGCCGCAATAGCTAGGGGGTTCACCAACCCTCATGAAGTTTCTTACCTGAACTCGTCACGATCGCTGCACGAATTGCCTCAGCAGCGCCGATAACTCTACTGCAGGTGATTCTGATGGGTTGTTTCATCTTCATGATGAGACACCCGCTAGGGTTAGCCAGTGATCTTTGTCTCGGAAAGGGCACGCTGAAACAGCGAAGGGGGCCTCTTTCCTGAGGACGCCAGGATGGCGATTCTCAACAAAGGCTCGCTGAGGATTGTGGCTGGCAGGGAAGCCTTGCCACGGGCGAGTCCTCAGGGGAACGAGTAGCATCGCGATAGCTCTTTTGCGACGTTGGCGAATCCATGTCCAAACAGACTTGGTTTTCTAAGTTGTACTGGCGTCATTTCGCGGGTCCATCCACCGATCGTGAACTGCATCGATTATTGCTTTCTAAGCAATTTTCTTCGGTTCTCGAATTAGGGATTGGAAACGGCTCAAGAACGCAAAGGATTTTGAAACTCCTAAAAACCCACGACGCGAATTCTCCAAGTCGCTACACAGTAGTGGATGCGTTTGAGTCGGTTGAAAACCATCTTTCTCTGAAGCAAGCTCATAAGATGTTTGCAGAAGCTGGCGTCAAGAGCAGCCTGGTTCCTGGTGATCTGGTTTCTGCACTCGCTCGCGTCGGTAGCACGCTTGGACCACACGATCTTGTCATTGCTGAAGGTTTGCTGGATCCAGCCAATCCACAGCAAAGCGTTCTCTGGCCATGGTTGAAACGTATCTCCAGCCCCACAGGCTCGATCGCTTCCTCCACGCTTAACGGAGGCAAATTGGTAGTCGTTAACTGCGCTGATCTACTAGGTAACTCCGCTCGGATTGCCGCCTAACACAGCTTAAACAGACTGCGAAATATCTTTTTTATCCACTCTCTACTGATCAAGAAGAGAAGCGTAAGGTAATGCATGCTAAGCATGCATTAAATTCGAACTTTTCTTTGAACTGGCAGGCCGCTCCAACACACCCCCAAACAGCAATCATCAAAACGGGGTTCACGGCTTCATTCAAAAACGCTACCATTCGCGCATTGCAAGGAATGGGTCACGTCGAATGCTATTTTGCCTATGAACAATGATGCTAGCAAATCCGGTGGAACAAGAGTCATGAAAAAGATCGCACTCTTCCTTCCGAATTGGGTAGGGGATGCGGTGATGGCAACTCCTGCCCTGCGCGCCCTTCGGGCAAACCTCGGACCCGATGTGGAATTGATTGGCATTGGCAAACCGGTTGTAACTGGAATTCTCGAATCGACTCCATGGATCAATAGCTACTGGCCCTATCGAGCGCGAAGTCGGGGACCTCTTCCGAGTCGCCGCGGCATTGTACGCCGATTGAGAGAAGCACAAGTTGATGTCGCTATACTTTTCCCTAATTCGCTCAGTTCGGCCGCCATGGCATGGCTAGGTGGAGTTCGTCGCAGGATCGGCTATGCCCGCGATGGTCGAAGCTTCTTGCTGACAGATCGCTTGTATGCCCCTCGATCGGGCCGAAAATGGCTCCCAATACCAGCGGTTGATTACTATTTAAAACTCACTGAACCGCTCGGGTTTCAATCCTCCAATCGGAAGATGGAACTTGGCTTATCGACCGAAGATCTCGCAATTTATCATGAACTGATGAACCGCGAAGGTCTTT
>JBEGUT010000225.1:0-6564 GCA_041178745.1 Planctomycetota bacterium
AGATAGGTCGCGATGAGCCACGAGTTCGGCAAGTTGCTTTGCAAATCATGAGTACCTTACGAAGCAAAGATCCTGTACTAAAGGGCTTTACCGATGAAGGGATTGTATCGCCTCATGAATTAAGACTGAGCCTTCAATGGCTTGGACGCGTATTAGCGGTCAAGAAGGGGACTGATCAAGAACAAATAGTACAGATGTTACGAAGCGTTCCAGATGTGAGCTCGGATCGAATTTTAGAGCACGCATTGATTTATTCGGTGATTGAATCGGGAGATGTTGAGTTGGCTGTTTCATTGACGGAGTCAACGGTCAATCAAGCAGCATTTTGCAAAGCCTTGCATGCGATGGATCCGCTGAAGCTTCGATTCGAAACGATCGCGGGGCTGCTGAATGTAAAACAACAAACAGAGAAAGTTCAAGAGTATTCGCGAGCCGTGGCTCTGTGGTTGATTCAGCGATCCAATGGTTGGGATGCTGAGATCGCTGGGCGTTTAGAGGAACTGCTACGTACGAGTCGGAAATCGTCGGAAGTAGATTTCCAGAGTATGATTGAATTGAGTTTCTCACGCCCATCCTTAAGTCAGTCTCTGGCGGGAATCATCTCTGGGCAAACTAGTGCTGAATGGAAAGCCCCGATCCTAGAATCGCTCGGGAATCTTCCGGCCACAGAGTTACCTGAAATTTGGGTGAGAACCTTACTGGACAGTTTGAAGGAGGCAAATGACGCTGACGGAATCCAAAGACCGTTGCGGGTTTTGGCAAAGAATAAATATGCGGATTCGTTAAAGCCGATTGTAGCCGAGGCGTTGCAAAAAACACTGCAAAAGGCGAATAATGATGAGTCGCTGCGCTGCCAGATACTTGCTGCTTATCCCGCCGGTTTTAGCGTTTTAGCCGACGAAGATTTTACCCTTGTAAGTAAGCGACTTGCATCGAGTTTTACTCCCTCTGAGCGTGCTGTCGCGATAGAGTGTTTGCAGAGATCGAAGCTTTCCGAAGAACAGTTGCTAGTTTTAGCCAAGCAGATTGATCAGCTTGGGCCTATGGAATTGTCGCGAGTTTTGACGTTGCTAGAGGCGTGTCATTCTCCGATCGTCAATGAGCAACTCGTCTCTGCTTTGGAGAAATCTTCGGTGACGCAGTCGATGCCGGGTGATCGCTTTCAGCGACACTTTGCGAATCACCCAGTCGATATGCGTGACCGAGCATTAACGCGTTTGGCGAAGCTAACGGATAGTACGCTGGAGCAAAGAAAGCAGAGACTTGATGATGTGCTCAGCAAGCTTGGTCCAGGAGATCCGCTGCGTGGCTTTCAGATTTTCCATGGCACTAAAGCATCCTGTGGAGCGTGTCACGAGATTGGATATCGGGGTGGCAATGTTGGCCCTGATCTTAGTCGCATTGGTTCGATTCGAAGTCGGCGCGATCTGGTGGAAGCGATTCTTTATCCGAGCGTGAGCTTCGTGCGCAGCTATGAGCCGGTTGCAGTGATGACGTCGGATGGGGATGTGATTTCTGGTTTGATGGTTGAGGAGACTACCGATGCCATTACCTTAATTCAGGCAGCCGATCAGCGGACTCGACTAAAGAGGTCTGATATCGAAGAGATCCGGCCAGGTAAGACTTCCGTGATGCCAGCCGGATTGGAACAGATTCTTACGATAGAGGAACTCGCCGATCTGATTGCGTTGTTAGAGACAAGCAAGTAGGTCTTTGCGATGTTAAAGTGTGTGATTGTTACTATGGTCAGTTGTCGTCCTGACGAGAGACCCCGAGAAACTGAATGGCGTAATAGGCTAGCGTAAGTACGCTGTGCAAAGTGGCTGCGACGTAGGTGAGCGCTGCAGCGTTGAGGACTTTGCTTACGTAAGGCAACTCGGGTCCCGATACGATACCGAGATTAACAAGTTCGGTTTTGGCACGTGAGCTTGCGTTGAACTCCACCGGTAAGTTGATCAACTGGAAAAGTACAACACCGGCGAACATCAATATCCCAACTAGCAGGATGGGATAACCCAGCCGTATGCCGCTGAAAAACATCCCTGCGCCCAGCATGATGGCGAGCATGCCGAAGTTGCTGCCCAGGCTTGCTGCGGGTACGGCAAAGTTGCGAAGTTTCAGTGGTGCATAGTGAGTTGCATCTTGAATAGCATGGCCTGCTTCATGAGCGGCGATGCCAACCGATGCCATCGAGTTGCCCTGATAAACCTCTGGACTGAGTCGTAGAACCTTGGCTGTAGGATCGTAATGATCGGTCATCTGACCTGGGATCTGTTCGATGTCCACATCGTAAAGCCCCGAGTCGTCAAGAATTCTGCGAGCAGCCTGGTATCCACTCATCCGAGCTCTAACCTGAGACATGGCTCGATAGGCTGAGGATACCTGGTACTGGGCGAACATCGCCAATAGAACGGCAGGCAGGGTAAAAAGCATCAACATAAAGTCGACGTAAAACATCTCAATTCCTTGTAATTGCAGACTTTCCGTGGGGTGAAGTTCGTCATGACTGTCTGGCGAAATGCCAAATTGGCAAGTTTTGATCACGTCACCCGAGAGCTTAACAGCAAGTGCAAAAAGCTTGCCAATTCTCGAGAATTATCGTTGCGGAATTGACTTTCGAGGAGTTACGAAACATTCTGAAACCGCAAAGGATCCATCGGGGTCAACGCGGAGGTAACCAGACTTGGGGGCAGAGGAAGTGAAACGGTTGCATCAATTCGATAAGTATCTAAGAAATAGCTTGCTTGCAGTTGCTTGCAGCATGGTCTTTCTTGGGTGTGAGGATAAGGTAAGCGTTGACCGCGTCGAACTCAATGAAGTCCGAGGGAAAGCCTTGGGCATTGATTCGGCGGTGGATAACGAACGGCTGGAATCCGTGTTATCCCGTGAACTCATTCATCGTCGTTTGTCGCTGAAAAGACACGCTGCTTGGCAGATCATGCATGGCTTTCTCGCCTACGGTAAAGAGTTACCCATCGACAGCGATGGCAACTCTGTCAATTTGCTGGACCATCTTTTGGAAGGTGGACAGATGCAAGGATGGGATATCTATCCCGGTGATGTGATTCCGACAACAGGTCGTCGTGGTGTAGTTGCTCGATTATCGGAGTCCGACTATTTCGGTCAGGGGCATATAGACCAGTGGTTGGCTATTTTTGCGCAGCAGCGTATTCCGAAGGAATCAACGATTCGCCTTGGTGGCGAGGTGTTTACATTGGAAGATTGGTTGAGGCAATCGCAGTGGGATGTATCTAGAAATTACACCGCAGAGTACAGTTGGACGTTGATCGCCTTAACCTATTACTTTCCCAATGAACGAGTGTGGACAGCGCGTGATGGCAAAGAGTGGGATTGGGAGACTTTGGTCGAGTTTGAGTTAGGGGAATCATTGGTATCCAGTGCTTGCGGTGGAAGTCATCGATTGGAAGCGCTGGCGATGGCACTGGAAACGCATTTGAAGTCGGGAGGGAAGTTAGAAGGAGTTTGGCTGAAGACACAGCAGAGGCTGGAAAGTGAGATAAACAAAGTTCGCACTTGGCAAAACATGGATGGTAGTTTGTCAAGCCACTTCTTTGAACGGCCAGGCACAACCAGCGATCTTGTGCAACGGCTATCGTCCTCGGGACATTTATTTGAATTCGCTGCGATTGCATCTCCGGAGGACAAACTGCTTGATCCCTGGATGCAGAGAGCCGCCTATCGTGTTTGCGAATTACTCGATTTGACGCAAAACACCGACTTGGAATGTGGCAGTCTCTACCACGCACTCAACGGATTAAGAGTCTATAAGGAACGGTTACAAACGGTTCAGCGACCGAGTAAAGAACCTGAATAGATGGAACGGGTTTCGGATCTAGGAACAGCGATTGGTTTCGCTTCTAAGTCGAAAGCGATCCCATCGAGTGTGTTCGGAACCGGAGCATTCCCATAAGAAGTCTGTTCATACTTCTTTACGCCGCAGTAAAGATTCATCACTTCAATGATTCCTTGATCGTAGCTAAAGACGCCGTTGGGCGAGGTTGAACCGAGCGAGTCAAAGCTACCTACTGTGACAAGGCTACTGTAGCGATCATGGAATTCATAAGCTTCTACTCCTTTTTCGCGGAGTTTTGCGGCCAGTCGATGGGCTCGTTCGGCTTGTAGTTCATGATTCTTTTCATTCGTGGTTAGCTCACCCTTCTTATCGTTTTCTCCGAGGCTGATCGTTCTCGATAAAGGAAAGGTTGCTACGCGAACCGTATATCGCTTCGGGCACTCAAGTAATGAGTATTCTGCATTGTGGTTGATATCTACGATAAAACTATCGACCTTAGGGCCCTGAAAAAATTCTTCTGGTAGAAGGGGATTGCGAGTGATGAACGCAGTTCCCATGGGGCCTTTGGTCTTGCGTTTCTCGTCATCGGTTCCTTTCCATACCCAGCGACGATAGGCCTCAACGACTTCACTGCTTTCAAGTTTCTTATCACCGTTGACATCGTCATTTTCTTTCTGAAGACATTTGGGATGTATGTATTTCAATTCCTTCAGTTTTTCTTGAATGGATGGATGGTCGACAGAGTCGAACTCGCCGACCAACACAGCTACACCATTGGTAACCTGTTCATTCATCGGACGCACTTTGAAAGTTCGGCCGTCAGCGGTGACACGCTGGGTTCCTAATTCTTTGTTGTAATCGAATTTCTTCGAATGTACGAAGGTATTCAGGCTGGTGATCTCGCGCAGTTCGAGTGCAAGTTGCTGAGCATTTTTTTCAGCATCCTGTCCTGTGAATGTGTAGGCATAGATCAACCAAGGTCCGTGGATATCCTTCAAGACGAGATCATTCTCAGTTGGCTTTTTACGAAACATCGAAAAGATCGATGGTGGATCTGCGAGTAATTCGGTGTGAAGCAGTGAAGTCACTGCGATAACGGTAAGCCAAATAGCAACGTTCATTTTGCGAATCATGGAAAATCCCTCGCTCGATCCAACTCGTCAAAATCGCTCGGAAGTTTCCGGGTTTTTCCCCGGGACGATCCGATTCAAGGGAGTCTGTATCAAACCGGGCTTTCGAACGCCAGACGAAAAAGCGTCGAGTTTGGCTTATCTGCGGGGGCGAGCGAATGATTTGATTGAACGCGAATCAATACCGGCCATTGTCAGTGGGGGGCTCCTTAAGGCGATTGATATTTAACCTTGTCACCGAGCGATTCTCGTTAATTCGCAGTCTTGGGGGGCGATTACCACAAAAATCTAACCCAAGTCTAAAAGCTTCCCTGAAATCGAGAGGTTTCAGAATGGTGGGGCAGGCAACGAGTCGTGTGGACAGAAGGCAACAAAATGCTGCGATTTCGCTACCGAGGGTAATCTCTTGGATTTGTGTGGTTTCTGTAAGGTGTTTCCTGGTAATGACTTATGGTTTTTGCTTTGCTGCTGACGCCCAAGGCACGCAGCTTGCTTGAGAGAGACGCAGTGGGGCTCTGGGGGGTTGTCTTTCAGATCTCAGCGAGCTCATAGGTATGGCACCTCGGGGTGCTTTTGCCAGCGAAGATTAACCAAAGGTAGGCACTGCATGCACGCGTTATGGCTTGTCGAACTAACCGCTGCGATGGCATTACAGACTCCCATTTGGTCGCAGCAGTCCAGTGGGCTTCCTGCGGCGAAGGTCAAAGGTTATTGGACCTTTAGTAGGCAGCGACTCAATCAGTGGCACGAGCAGCTGCATCGGATTCGTGAACACTTAAATCGTCCCGGAGCCATTCGCCGCGCTGCGCTCTGGGCAGAAGCTCAACCAGTCATCGAAGAAGTCCTCTTAAGCGAAATGTTAACTCGTTATTTCGCTTGTTTTACGAATCATTTGGAGAGGCATAGGACAGATCTCGATAGCAGTCCGATTGCGAGAAATACTTTTCAGGGACATCTTGAAGTTCGAAACCGATGCCTCCAACTCCTTGTTTATGCTCCCGGTTTACCAGTTGAATTATCTGTCCATCTGAATCGTATTCGATACTTGATGGAACGCTGGATTGATCAACTCTTTGCAGGACTTGCCGAAGAGATGGAGGTCGAGCCTTACTGTTTTGATCTTGAGCAAGTGCAGGGGATGGCGCGCGAACGAACGGTCGGAGAGGATGCGGTGTCCAATCGACTCTGGTGGAGTCTCTTGTTAGCGGGGTTTCGCGGAAATGTTAGTGGGCGACTGGATCGTCGTTCCAATAGCCCTCGCTTAAATGGAATGATTGCTCAGCAAATTCTTGGGATGGTAAGCCGCGATCAATTCGATGGTTTGGGTTTACTCAAATCGATTCGTATGCGGAGTTTGGAATCTGTTTGCGATGAGACCGATGGCAGGGATGATCGAGTGCCTTATCAACTCGCTACACCTCTGAATACTCTTTTAACTCCGCAGCGAGAAACTATCAGGATCAATCGACTTTATTAGTCGGTGATCCAATGAAAAGGTACGTGGCTTATTGAGTTGAAATAATCGATTTTCCAACCGGACTCCGTTCGGCGCAGAGAAGTGACGGCAGCGTTTAGAATCGGACCAAATGCTTCGACATCAATTTCTTTGGAGAGCATGGA
>JBEGUT010000226.1:0-6561 GCA_041178745.1 Planctomycetota bacterium
CTTGCTGGAACAGCGCAAGCAAGCGATGGCCGGACAGCGCGAACAGGCGGAGCAGTTGCTAGAGAAGTTTGAGTTTGAAAACGCGACTCGAATCGCTCAGGAGATAGGCAAGGTATCCGATCTTCGTCTGCAGCAGTTCAAAGGTTGGAGCGATAAATTTTTGCAGCAAGTGGAAAGTGCCAAAAGCGAGCAGCTAGCGCGAATTACCGCCCTAGTCAGTGAAGCTCAGAAACATGACCAAGCTTATGATTACCCCGCAGCACTTCATACGCTAGAGCAGGTGCCAGAGGTACTGCGTCGGCAGACTCTAAGTTCGCTGAAGGGTATCACCGTCTCGCAAATGATTCAGGGGATTCAAAAGAAACGAGATGAGTCTCAGCGGTTAGAGAAGACGATTCGGCAACGAGTGGCCTCCAAGCAGGTCAACGGCTTGTTAGAAGACATAAACCTTTTCTTAAAACTCCGTCCCGACCATGCGGAGATTCTCAAGCTCAAACAGCAACTCACCGAACGGGAAGCAAAGCTGATTGCGATTCGAGACGAAGCGTATGCAGCAGCCAAGGAGTGCATGGCGGCGCAGAATTACGAGGGAGTGTTGAAGGAAATCGCTCGGATCGATCCCTATTTCATGCTGCCTGAGATCACTAGCCTTAAAGACAAGGCATCCAGCAACGCTGACAAGCTTCGCGAGTTACAGAAAACGATTTCAAAAGCATTGGAGCAGAAGCAATATCATGGACTCTTGGCGCAGGTGAACCAGTTGCTTGAGCTAAAGCCGAGTGATGCGGCGATGAAATCTGTACAAACTCAGCTCATAGCCCGCGATGAAAAAAATGCCGCACAGATTAGGGACTTGGTGAATCGCGTGCAACCGTTGATCAATAGCTGCATGTTTGAACAAGCCAACAAAGATCTGTCGCGAATTCCGTTGGAATTGCGGACGCAGGAAGTTATTAATCTGATTCGTACCTGCGAAGATTTGGCGACCAAGCGCCGATCCGCAATGCTTGCATTTTCCAGTGAAGCTAGCTCCCGGAATTACAGTGCCGCTATTAACCGTGCCGGAGACTATTGGATCTCTTTAAGCAGTCAAGGCTGGACGGATGCAGCATTTCAATCCGAACTAAGCAAATGCCAACAAGGCTTAGCCATCCAACAAGAGGCCGAGGGCGCAGTCGCACGCAATCGAATGATACTGAGGAGGACTGTCATCGGAGCGATGGCAATCTTCGTTTTTGTACTGGCGGGAGCAACAACATTCTGGATTGTTTCGATGCTGCGCGAGTGAACTCTAAAAAATGGGATAGAACGATGACAATTAAATTAGGTCTTGGAGCGGATTACTTGTCGCTATTACTGTTCAAGTCGACCGAGTAAACGATTCGTTGAACTCCTCAACTCGATGCAATCCAGGGACCACTGCGAATTACAATTGGTTGAGGTGGCGAATAGTTCCATAGACAGCAAGAGCTTTATTGAATCCATAGTTCTTGCAAAGCATGCTAAGTTTTACGGCGAATCTGGAATTGTTTCTGCCACGGAAAAATATCTGAAGTAGGCAGAGTTTTGCAGATGGACGACCGTCTTTTGGCAGAGGCTAAATTGGCTTTAGTGGCCGATTATTTAGAGTAAGAGGTGTTGGCAGCTTTTTTGGGGAATACTAGAAATGCTTCCAACCAAGCCCCCGCCAGATTGACCAATGACCGGCGACACCTCGCCAAGTCCGCTCTACTCGTAAATCCTGTACAGTCTTCTGGCTTCTGGTTATGGGATTTTTTTAACTTTTCGCGTGATTCTTGAACTGTTTTTTAGGCTAACTGGTTGCCAGCTTCTGCCGTGGCCATTCCTGGTTCAGGTATCTGGTTTCTAAATCTAGTTTTTTGGAATCCTGTCAATAGAGCCTAGCCCTACCCTTCGGGTTTCAGGATAAGTGGTTTTCAAAGCCTTTAAGGCGTTCCGGAAAAGATTTCGAAGCGACGTTATGAAAAACGGATGCCAAAATCTGAAATAATTAGTTGCCCAATTGCGGATCGGTTTTCCACGCTTGGTTAAAATGGAGAAATTCACGGTTCGGGTCGATTACGGTGGCTAAACCCGAACCCAAAAACATAAAGTCGGAATTGCATCCACCATGAAGTAGTAGTGAGGTGCCGTATGGGAAGCTACGAACGCAGGCAGGTCATTGGGTGGAAGGCAACGGATAGAAGATACCGAAAGCAGCGTCGGGTGAGACAGAGCCGAGTGTTTCGTCCTGCTATTGAGATTTTAGAGAATCGTGTCCTGCTGGCCTTTTCGGTGACGACAGCGGAATTGTATTCACGTAGCGGCCTGCGACTGGTTGCCGATTTTGACCAACCTGTTAACGTTGCTAGCGTTCAAGCCAACGATCTGGTCCTAAATGGTGCGCAAGTTGCGACCTCAGTTATCGTCGTCGATGCGGACACCGTTGAGTTTCTGCTGCCAACTCTGGGCGATGGTACCCATGTCGCAACCATTGCTGCAAACGCTATTTTGGATAGCAGCGGAAGTGGTTTAACCGCATTCTCCAATTCTTATATTGTAGCTAACAATGCGCAGTTAGCCGTGAAGCATAACCCTCGGTTGCAGCCTGGCAATTCACCTTTGGTAGGATTTGCGGGGGGTGAAAAGGATCGAGTGGACGTGCTTTGGCAGACAATTCCCGGTGGCACAGGTACGCAAGATTCTTTTTTAGTGCAGTATCGACTCGCCGGCTCCAATGATGCCTGGCAGTCCGCGTCAGCCAACGCGGATATCGTGACTAATGTCGAAAATCGTATTGTACGTTCCGCCTCAATTACAGGGCTCAATTGGAATACAGTCTACGAATACCGCGTCCGTCATATGCGTGGCAACGTGATTGTGGCGACCTATCAGCATACATTCAATACTCGTTTGCAAGCGGGAGATAGTACTTCGTTCTCCTTCGCAGCTTACGGCGATTCTGCCAGTGGTGCAGCGACCGGATTTCGTCAAGTGCAAAGCCGTATCAACCAAGTTGATCCTGCGTTTGCTGTATTGCTTGGTGATAATGTTTACAGCTCAGGGTCGCATCAGGAATCGGATGCGCGTTTTGATCCTGTGGTTAATCCCGAAGCCGCGGCATGGATGGCAAGTCACATCGATTATTTAGGGCTAGGGAATCATGACGTTGGAACGGGGAGTGGTTTACCAACAGAACAGAATTATTCTGTACCGATTCCGGTAGCAGGAGTGACTGCACCAGCCGCACCAACGAACGAAAGAGATGAACACAATTTTTCATGGGACTACGGAAATGTTCACTTTGTTACCTTCGATACCAATAGTCTAACCAGTACCACGCGCCTCGACACACTTTTAGATTGGGTCGTCGCCGATCTCAATGCATCGACGGCACGTTGGAAAATTGTTTACGGTCACCATCCGTTGGCGGGTGTACCAGATAAAACGGAAAATCCAAGCCAAAATTATTATCAACAGGTGGTCAATCGTTTGAAGGCGGCTGGCGTTGACATGTTGATGACCGGCCATTCCCATACTTACAGTTGGACTTATCCCTTGACGGGCCAGATCAATGGGACGGCGACGTATGTGAATCACGGACGGAATGATAGTTTCATTGCTGGTGAAGGATTAACCCAATTGGTTTCAGGGGTGGGGGGAGTTGAAATTCGTACCGGAACCTACAGCCAGTTTCCGTTTGTGGCTGAGGGATTTACCAGTGCGACAACGATACCCGCTCGTTTTGGCTTCTCGAAAGTGGATGTTACACCAAACGTTTTGACTGTCAGCTATGTTGCGGCTGATAATGGTGCGGTTATCGACTCATTCACGATTTCAAAAGATACGGCGCCACAAACGGTTTCTTTTCAACAGGGAACTGGTGGCTATGTGGGTACAACAGATACCTATCTACACCAAAATACACCAACCACAAATTTTGCAACTGCTACCTCGTTAAACGTTGATAACGATGATCCAGCAACGACAGGCCTTGATGTTCAGGCATTACTTCGATTCGACAATCTTTTTGGCAGTAACGCTGGGCAGATACCGGCGAACGCTACGTTACGTTCCGCAACTTTGCAAATCCACGTAACTAACGAAAGCATCAACAACATTAATTTGCATCGAATGCTGCAGCCATGGAACGCAACAGATACCTGGAACTCACGGCTCAATGGTATCCAAATAGATGGTGTCGAAGCGGTGTCGACGCCAGACACATCGTCCGGGCAAACACAGCTTGGTTCAATGTCTTTTAATGTACTTCGTAGCCTCCAAGCATGGCAGGCCGCCCCCGCCACAAACCTCGGCTGGGCCTTGATTCCTACTGGTAGTGATGGTGCCGATTTCCATTCCTCCGAAGGAACGACCGCGCCGAAGTTGATTGTGACGTATGTGATCGATGATGGTGCGAATGATCCACCGGTAGCAGTGAACGATGTTGCAACGATAGTCGGTAGCACGGCCACTGTAATTTCTGTTTTGAGCAACGATAGCGATATCAACGGAAATCCACTTACCGTCACATCGGTAACCTCACCCACTCATGGAACAGCCACGATCAACGCGGATAACACGGTGACCTATACGCCTGCCATTGGCTATTTCGGAGCCGACAGTTTTTCGTATGCGATCAGCGATGGTAGGGGTGGGACCGCATCGGCAATCGTAAACTTAACAGTCGTCGCGACGACTTCGTTTCAGCAGGGGGTAGGTGGTTATACAGGTACCTTTGATACCTTCTTGCAGCAAAACTCTGCAACAACCAGCAATGCGGCAGCCGTATCGCTCAACGTTGATAGCGATGACCCTGCTGGTACTGGCTTGGACGTTCAGACCCTTCTGCGTTTTGAAAATTTGTTTGGTGATAGTGCAGGTCAGATTCCAGCAAATGCCATATTGCATTCAGCCACATTGCAATTGCAAGTGACGAATTCGGGATCCAGTATGAATTTGCATCGCATGCTATCTAACTGGACGGCTATTGATACATGGAATTCTACAACGAATGGAATTCAGAACGATGGTGTCGAGGCGGTTGCGACTGCTGATTTATCCTCAGGAGCCGTTTCGGTCGGAATGACCTCGCTGAATGTTCTTTCAAGCTTGCAGGCATGGCGAACAGCACCTTCCACCAATCGTGGCTGGGTTCTATTGCCAACCGGTTCAGATGGTGTCGATTTCGATTCCTCAGAAGGAGCGACCAAGCCAAAGCTGATTGTTGCTTATATTCCGGTAACCAACATTCCTCCCACCGCTGTCAACGATTCAGTATCTACAAATGAAGATACCTCGATTAACATTTCTGTCCTCGCCAATGATAGCGATGGAGATGGAGGCGCATTAACGGTAACTTCCACCAGCACGCCGCTGCATGGTACGGCGAGCGTTAATGCTAATGGGACAATCACCTATTCGCCTGTCGCCAACTATTTCGGAACGGATAGTTTTTCTTATTGGATAAGTGATGGACAAGGAGGTAGTGCGACGGCAACGGTTTACCTATCCATTACTAGCGTCAACGATTTGCCCTTAGGGCTTCCTACTATCTCAGGTGTTGCTGAAGAAAACCAAGTTCTGACCGTTAACACCAGTGGTATCAGCGATATGGATGGGTTGGGAACTTTCACCTATCAATGGCTTCGCGCGGGAAATGCCGTATCGGGTGCAACCGGCAGCAGTTACCTTCTTGGCGATGCTGATGTTGGAGCAACGATTCAAGTTCAGGTTCGATATGTCGACGGTAGCGGTTTCAGTGAGGGGCCCTTAACGAGTCTGGCGACAAGTTCTGTTTTGAATGTCAATGATGCTCCGACCGGATTGCCGACCATTTCGGGTACTGCAGTATCGGGTCAAGTTCTATCTGTCGTTACAAGTTCAATTGGTGATGCCGATGGCTTGGGTGTGTTTAATTATCAGTGGATTCGAGGTGGGTCGCCTATCGCAGGAGCAACAAATAGCAGCTATCTTCTCACTGATATTGATGTCGATATGGTGATTCAAGTGCAAGTAAACTATCTCGATGGGCATGGTACCAGCGAACAGCTTTTAAGTTCGGGGGTAACCGTTCAGGCCCAACCTGGAATTGTCGTCACTCCAGCCACATTGGTCACACGGGAAAACGGCTCTCCTATAACCTTTACCGTTGCACTAGCTACCGTTCCAAGTGCCGAAGTAAGGATTCCTGTTAGTTCCTCGGATACTACGGAAGGTAAACTAGACGTTAGCGAGATTGTATTTGCGGCGGGCAACCGAGGGCCGGTTACTGTCACAGTTACTCCTATAGACGATTTATTATCGGGAAGTCTGGATGGTTCGATCGTCTATTCCATTGTGACCGCGCCTGCTAACAGCAGTGATACGAATTACAATGGTCGCAATGCTTCCGATGTTATGTTGACCAATCAAGATGATGACTCCCCGGTAGTGTCGCGAAACTATGCGGATTCGGCTTATGCTGGAGGGTTGATTCAAGGATCTGTAACAGGCGCAATTAGCGATACGTGGCAGTCAGGCTTGGGCGTGCAGACGCTCAAGGAAGTGTCGGCGCAAGTG
>JBEGUT010000227.1:0-6552 GCA_041178745.1 Planctomycetota bacterium
AGAAGCCGAAAGGATATTCTCGAGCGAAAAATGGATGAGAGACGCCAAGAAACGCCGTACGCCTACAAGGGAATCGGGCTTGTCATCGAGACGTTAACCAATGCTGGGATGGCTTAGGCTGTCGCGGAATTGGTTCCTTTGATGACCATCAAGGGTTAAAACTCCAGACTCTATTAACCCGAGGAGTGGATCACTGAGCGTCGAACGACGCTCAGTGATTCCAGGATGATTAGAAGAATGCCTCAAGGTTGTATTGAGTTTGACGCGTTGAGGAATTCAAGGAGCTAAACCGTTTAAAGTTGTTTTCTTCCATCCAGGCATTCTGTCGAGCGTGATGATATTGCCTGAATTGTAAATGTTTTTTATTTCATCGAGGCTGTTCTTTTCGGGTAGCAATTCAGCCCAGCACATGAAAAAAGTCCACTTGGGTTGTGTACCCAGCTCTTTAGCCGTCGGAAGGATGTCGCATTCGCCTATCGCGAAGGGCTTTTCTTTGGCATACGCATCGATGATGTCGTATTTCTCTTGCGTGTATCCTTTACCGTCACTACGGTAAACATCGAGCGCCAAAACATCCCAATACGCCTTTCCTGGATCGTAGTCTTTTACATCCGTTGCGAGACTCGGAAAGTCTTGTAAATCGTAAACCCATATGAGGTTGTTGAGTCCTTTGGTCTTAGTCAAATAATCATGAACGTACCGAAAAAGTTTGGCTGATCCTTCTGTCCCCTTACGACCGCCCCACCAGAATTCAGCTTGGTTCATTTCATGGAAGGGACGAAAAAGAACTTCAACACGATTCTCTTTGAGATAGTTTAGGTGCTTCGCTAGGTTGTCGAGTCGAGAGATTAGAATTTTGTTTAGTTCTGAGCCATCAGCAAAGAGCTGTTGCCATTGATCATCGGTTAGCTTGCGTTTAACAGCACGCCATCGGCACGGTTCAGGCGAAGCTGGCGAGCATGCATGCCAGAGAATGCTGATCACCGCTCCTCGTTCCCATTGACGTTTTGCTTCCTCAATCATGATCCCACGATTTTGAATGTCATCCTGTCCGAATAAAAAGTCACCGCTCCATAGTGCTGGTGTTTTTCCGACATTTTCTTGAACCCAGGATGTCCATTTGGCGGGTTCAGCGTTGGGCTCTTTATTGTGTTGGCCAGCTAAAGTCGCAGTGCCTCGGATCGTGAGAAGATGATTCAAAGACTGAAAGCGAGACTGCGCAAGGGCCGAATCACACAAAGCTGAAATCAGAAAACTGGCTAGCGAGAAAGTCACAAGAAAGTGCGAAAAGCTTTGAATCATGGTGGATTCCGGGTTGGCAAAAGAGCTTCAATGCCGCAAAAAATAATTTACCCCCGATCTAACACCAGAAAATGACTAGTGTCTCGTACGTTACAAAAAGAAGAGTGCCAGTTTCAGGGTTGCATGCTGAGAAGCCATTCAAAGACAAAAAACTTCTAATTTAGAAGAGGTTAGAAGTTTTGTGTCAGTTGCTTTTCAGGGATTGCTGCCGAAATCGACTAAGGCTTGCGATCGGCTGGCCGCAACGATACATCTTCATCCGCCTTTACTCGTTGCCATGTTTCGATCATTTCCGATCCATTCGGAAGGATGGCGCTCTGGATCCAAAGATCACCTTCGAAGCGGCAATCGAAGGGAAAATCCTTGCCGAAGGTATTTTGTTTGAAATTCTCGTCCAACCCATATCTCATGGTTTCGACGTATTTGCCATCGACTACTTTCCAGCTGCCACCAGCTGAGCGGAATATTCTCCTGTCCTCAGGTTGATACCCGATCCAAATCAGGTGCACGGGAGTGATATGTTTGATAGTGATTGAGTTTTTATGTAATTCACTAGGGACTCCGCCGAATGATGCAGATACGATGCGCCAGGAACCGACCAACTGCTTGCGTATTTCATCATCAGTGAGTTTGGTCGAATCCTGCTTTGTCGTGTTCTGGGCCTGCGTTAATTGCTGAGTTGTCAGTATGAACAGCGAGCAGATCGCAATGAACGCAGCAAAAGTGTAATGGATGGATCGCATTGATTTTGCTCCCGAGTGGTATTGGGTAAAGCTATAGCAGGCCAGTTCTCATTAGCCCAGTTTTCAGCTGGCTATTTTAGCAGCTGTCGAGTCGAACGTCTGCATTTTCTGCAAAGTCTCCTCTTGCTTTTCGAGGTAAGCAGCTTTTGGATAATATGGTGGTAAGCGGAGTTCTAGGAGAGTGCGTGCAAAGATATACGCGTTTTACCCCTGTAAAGAAGGTATCAAGAGCTGATGCCTTTGTAGTTCAATATCGTGCTAAGAATATTCTCGGTTCGAACCAGATCGTTTTGCGCTCGCATCACATTCTTGATATTTTTGTAGGCCGCGGGAGCTTCATCGCGGAGCGCTCTCAAATTGTCTTGCTGAAATACAATTCCTTGCATTGTTCCTAAAAGTGAACTGCAAGGTATTGATTCGGCTGCTTCGCGGCGACTCAACACTCGACCCGCACCATGGGAGGAGGAGTGAAGTGATTCGCTTTCGCCACGTCCTGTTACGATCCTACTGCCTGCGGCCATTGAGGCTGGAATAATCCCTAGCTCACCCGATCTCGCGGAGTTAGCGCTCTTGCGGTGTACGATCAGTTGTTCACCAAAGTGCTCTTCGAGCCGCGCGAAATTATGCGGGCAATCTATGTAGGTGTTTGGGTACACTTCGGCATGGAAATCTCGCTCTAGTAGATCAGCGATGCGATTCAAAATCAGCAAGCGGCTTTCTGTTGCATAGTTCATAGCCCACCGCATATCGTTGAGATACGCTTGGCCTGCATCTTTGGTTAAATCTAGGTATGCCAAATTGCTATACGGACAGCTTGCAGCATTAGTTAGATGGAAAGCAGTAATTGCTTCACCCATGAATCGCGAGCCGGTATGAACCATTCCCCATAACATACCCTGATTGTCGCGCTGAAGTTCAACAAAATGGTTTCCACGTCCAAGTGTACCTAGTTGAAGTCTTCCTTCGCGGCATGAGATTCTTTGGAGCCTTTCGTTGCTCAGCGTCAAAGCTGAACAGGCGTCAGGAAGCGACGATACCACTTTGCTGGAAGGAAACTTTAGCGAAGGCACCAAGATCGTTAACTGATGAAGAATCGTTTCTAGATGAGTTGTTGAGATCGCATCGGCGGGAATTGAAAACCGTATGGCTGAAATTCCACATCCTATATCCTTTCCGACAGCCTCGGGGTATATCAAACTGCGAGTTGCAATGACACATCCATTAGGAACCAATGGACCTTCATGGATGTCTGGCATAACGGCAACACGTACAACATCTTTACTCTGAGAGATGTTTGATATCCTTTGAGTCAAGCTTGCACTCAGCTTTCCGTCTAGCCATATTTTTATGGTTCCAGCACCAGAACCTTGGATATTTGTAGAACTTAATATCGGTGCTTGATTTCCCTCTCTTGAAAGATCGCTATCTTGCATCTTCGTTTTTGTTTCTATCTGGATCTTTTCAAGTCCGGATGGGTCTTCTCGCTCAGCGTTCATTTTTCGAGTGATGTGGTAGAAGGTGCCACGAGAAATTTGAGATTGGGAACCTGTTTTCTGTGGATATCCCTGGCAATCTCGCTACGAAAGTGCGGAATCATTGCGGTAGCAGCGAGCAAAATGATTTGAGGGTCGTAATCAAGTTGAGGGATCACCGCAGACAAGGTAACGACAAAACTATTACCTTTTCCAGGAACAACGCTTTGTACCTGAAATTCGGATAGAGGATTACGATCTAAGTTAGCGTTAATACACCGTGCAATCTGTGAAGCGAGACGTGCTGAAGCATAGTCAGGCTTCTCTTGTGTCCTGGATTGCTGTCGTTTTCGGTGTTCAATACGTGGGTCGATCCCATCGCCATCGCGCAACTCAGAGACCATACTACTGGCATCTCTAATACGTCGAAATTGCTGTTTTTGCGATTGAGCTTTGGGAGACGAAAATCGTTCGTTTGGGTTGTTTACCGACCGTGCGGATTGGTCGGCTTGAGTGTCTTGGTTTTCCAAGAAGAATCTCCAAAATGTTTATGAAACCACTCGTTGCAAAATTTAAATAGGGTCAGGGCGGATTTAATTCGTAAATATCGCCTTGGAGCTATCAAGCAAACTGTTTTTGGTGGAGTACAGGGGTTAGGACAGAGTCCAAATGATTAGGTTCACAAGAAGTTAGTTTATTGTCCCGGAAATCGAGCTAAGCCGAGCGGGATTTTCCAGACAACATCCGATGTAGTATCTGAAAAAAATTGTCATATGCTGGGGCTGGGTAGGTAAGGTAACCTCCCTGATCCTTTCATTTATTAAACGCGGCAAGAGATTCGGGCGAGCGGGAGGCAGCGCTGTAGCTAACCGAGAGATATGAAGTTCGCTAAAGAGTTGGCGGATCTTCGTTCGTACTTGGGGCGACACGGTTATTTTGTGGCTACAATGTAGCTTATCATCTATGAGATTTAGAAGAGGCGCTATTGCTGTGTGGGTGGATTCTCATCTAATCATCGCGCTTCTTTGATGGAGGCGTCGCATGGAGCGGGAGTGGCAATTTAGGGGCGGAACAAATGCTCGTAGCTTCTACGGGAAACTGAAGTATGACACAGGTGAATGTCTGCAGTAGACTTTTGATCGCGCTGATCGTCGTCTGGGTTACTGGTCTAGGAATTAGTCACCTCATCGCAGAGGATCCAATTCTTTCTTCGCAGGCTGAAGTGGTTGAGCAATCTCTTCGGTTCAATCGAGACATTCGACCGCTGTTGTCCGATCGCT
Source organism: Planctomycetota bacterium (assembly GCA_041178745.1). Lineage (GTDB taxonomy): Bacteria > Planctomycetota > Planctomycetia > Pirellulales > Pirellulaceae > JAFLCP01. The sequence continues at coordinate 4,798 of JBEGUT010000227.1, forward strand.
GTTTTACTTGCCATGGTCCCGATATTCAAAAACGTCAAGCGGATTTGCGTTTGGATCTGGAGCCTGATGCGAAGATGGTTTCGGATGGAATCATCGTTCCATTCAAACCGCAGGAAAGTAAGTTGCTTCGCCGCATTAACAGTAACGATGCTAATGAAAAAATGCCACCTAGCGATTCAGGAAAGGAACTGAATCCAGGCGAGAAGAAAATGCTAGAGGAGTGGATTCGTCAGGGCGCGACCTATGAACCTCATTGGTCCTTTTCTAAACTTGCTCGTCCAAGTGTTCCTACGGTTGAGCCTGCAAGGGGCGAAATTAAAGCGGCCAATGCTATTGATGCATTCATCGAATACGAGGCTAAGCGTCATGGTGTAATGCTCAGTGCACTCGCCGATCCATATTTGCTTCTCCGGCGTTTATCGTTCGATCTCACGGGCTTGCCTCCAAGTGAGGATGATGTGAGATGGCTTGAGCAGCAATTGCTTCCAGGATCGGATAGCTCAACTGCCTGGGATCCGAGCCAGATATCGTGGGAACCTTGGATCGATCGCAAGCTGAGTTCTCCGTTGTTTGGTGAGAAGCTTGCAACGTGGTGGCTTGATCTTGTTCGATACGCTGATACCGTCGGCTATCACGGTGATCAAGAGCATCATGCCGCCGCATATCGCGACTGGGTGATTTCAGCATTGAATGACAATTTGAGTTTTGATCACTTTAGTCGATTGCAGTTAGCGGGAGATTTAGTGCCTGACAGTGGTGAGTATGGCGAGATCGCTAGTGCCTATAACCGTTTATTACAAACATCGCACGAGGGTGGTGTGCAAGCGAAGGAGTATCTTGCGAAGTATGCAGCGGATCGAGTTCGGAATTTTTCGCAAGTATGGTTAGGGTTAACGATCGGTTGTGCGGAGTGTCATGATCATAAATTCGACCCAGTGTCACAAAAAGAGTTCTATCAATTAGCTGCGTTCTTTGCCGACATCGATGAGATGCAGACATTTAAAGGTGGGGATAGTAGCCCCACAAAGAGATTGCCAGAGAAAGATGTCTTGTCGCCGATTGATCAAAAGACACTCATGCGAGTAATGATCTCTAAGTCAGTAGAGCCACGTATTACGCGTGTTTTTCCGCGAGGCAATTGGCTCGACGATTCGGGGGCGGTAGTTGAGCCGATGGTTCCTGCTGCGCTTCACGAGATAGCTGTTCAGGATAGTAGGCTTACGCGGCTCGATTTGGCAAATTGGATATTTCAGGGAGATAATCCAATCACAGCGAGAGTGGTCGTTAATCGGTTATGGAGTCTTTATTTCGGCAGAGGGATTTCCCCTTCACTGGAAGATTACGGTTCGCAAGGTGAATCCCCGTCGCACCCGGAGTTGCTCGATTGGTTAGCTGTTGAGTTGATGGAAAGTGGTTGGGATCTGAAGCATGTGATTCGCCTGATAGTACAATCCAATGCGTATCGTAGGTCGACCTTGCTGGAGGCTTCTGAGCAGAAGATCTATGGCGAGAATCGATGGTTCACAAGACAAGTCCCACGGCGCTTGACGGCAGAATCTATTCGTGACGGCGTGTTGTTATCCTCTGGATTACTAGATCATCGATTGGGAGGATCCGCGATTCGACCTTATCAACCAGTTGGATACTTTGCTCATCTTAATTTTCCGCCTCGAGACTACACCGCCAGTCAAGGGGCTGATCAGTATCGACGCGGGGTTTACGTGCACTGGCAACGACAGTATCTGCATCCGATGT
>JBEGUT010000228.1:0-6545 GCA_041178745.1 Planctomycetota bacterium
TCGGAGCTTAAGGTATGTCTCAATCGAAGGAACTCGTCGCAGCCTCTGCGACTCCCATGATCTTGTCGGTGCTTAGCCGCGGGGAGAGTTATGGCTATGCGATTATCCAGGAAATCAAGACACTATCGGGCAATGAGATCGAGTGGACCGATGGGATGCTCTATCCTGTTTTGCGTCGCCTGGAGAGCCAGGGACTTGTGGAGTCGGAGTGGCGGGTGGTCGAATCGGGAAAGAAGCGTCGTTACTATCGGATCAAAAAGGTAGGTGTGAAAGCGCTGCAGGAGCAGCGGGAGCAGTGGCAGTTAACCAATCGTGTGCTCAGCAAGTTGTGGAAGGAATTGCCATGTTCGACCTGAATTCAGAAATCAAAAAGTGGCGCAAGACTATGGCTAAGTCAGGTGACTTTAAGTCGGATGAACTGGATGAATTTCAATCGCATTTAGTCGAGGCTTTCGAGGTCTTTGTGAAGGATGGTTTAGCTCCGCCGGACGCCTTTAAACAAGCCTCTGAGCAACTCGGTAATCCAGTGGCTTTGGCAAATGAATACGACAAGATGCGGGATTTGAATCCACGCAAACTTTGGGTTGCCTTTCTCGTTGCTCCGATGGTTGAACGCCGATTGGCGTTGTGATGGTGCCAGTGCTCTCGTTGATCCTCGGAGTCATCGCTTCTTACTTCATTGCCGGTGTCATATGGATGCCGATCATGTTGTTTCTGAAAAATCAGGGTTTGCTCAGCGGGCGAGTGATTCATGTCAGCGCATTTGTTCTAGCCATCGTATTGTATGTGTTGTTGGAGTTAAGCATTTATGCGATCACGGCTGCTCCTCGCCCAGATTTGCTCGCCTTCATCCGATCGACGCTTGTTATCGGAGTTATCTTTATTCCCTGCGTGATGTTGTCTGCTACGACATTCTGGTGGATGCTGAGAAACCGCAAGGTTCAGACTTGTTAGGAAGAGCGGCTTTGAAAAACGGCCGCCGTACACTTTGAATCGGATCGTTCTCGTTGATACCGATTGTGTCTGCGAATACTAGTCGAAACCAACGACAAAGCGGCCACTGACTATTTCGTCATGGTTGTTTGGTGCCGAATTCTGCGGTTGATAAGTCGTCGCTGAGTTACATGAATGCACAGATTGGCGGAATGCCTGACACCACTTTTAGATTGCCCCAATCGAACGGGTATTTTCGCATTTCATCTCTTTGGTTGGGCTAGAGACGTGTTTGAAAAGATTGGCAAATTCCGGGAATAAGTGATCGGTACTAGCTTGTCGGCTCACGGCAACTTAAACTCGGATGGTTCCCAGTATCTGTAACTTAGGAAGATGAGTCTCTTATGAAAATGTCAGCACTCTTTTCTCTGCATGCCCGCTTGTCGTTGTTTGCATTAGTTTTTGCCTATTTGGCTGTTCCTGTTATCGCTGACGAGAGAACCGATGTCACAAAGGTTGTGACTGCCGCGGTCAAGGAAAATAAATTGGTGATCGATGCGAGCAATGGGACCTTTGGTGACACGGCACCTGGTATACCCAAGAAGCTTCGAGTTGAGTATCGGATCGGAAACGAAGAGCGCGAGAGTGAGGCCAACGAAGGGGAGCGTCTGGAGATCGCTGCACCGGAAGGCCAAGAGCTGGTGATTGTCAAAGCTTTCTACGAGCCTAATGGTCCCAAGCCCTTAGACTTCGGTGATGCATCGGCGCTGCTCGATACGCTTCCAGGTTTCAAGGTGGAGCATATCCTTCTTGCAGATCCTGTCAAAAACGGATCGTGGATTTGTTTAGCCAAGGATCCTAAAGGTCGTTTGTTGTTGGGAGGGCAGGGGGGGCAGCCGATTACACGTGTCACCATCGAGGATGGGAAGGTTGCAAAGCAGGAAATTCTAAACATCCCAGTCAGTGAGACGATGGGGATGTTATTCGTTGGAGATGCATTGTACATCAGCGGCAACGGTAGCCGTGGATTTGCTCTCTATCGTTGTCGAGATACCAAAGGGAACGATAGCTATGATGATGTTGAATTTCTCCGCGAGTGGCCGGGAGGAAGTGGTGAACATGGTTCGCACGGTTTGGTGCTTGGGCCGGACAACATGCTGTACGCAGTCTGCGGTAACTTTACGGCATTACCGAAGGATTTGACACAAAGCTCGCCGCATCGAAATTACGGTGACGATTTAGCTTTGCCGCGCATGGAGGATGGAAACGGTTTCGGTGCTGGAGCGAAACCGCCGGGAGGTTATGTCGCGCGAATGGATCTTGATGGGAAGAATATTGAATTGTTCTCGTCCGGGCAACGCAATACCTACGACATCGACTTCAATGCTGAAGGTGAATTATTTGGTTTCGATAGCGATATGGAATGGGATTGGGGAACTCCCTGGTATCGTCCTGTGCATGTCTTTCATTCGGTTCGAGGTGGAGATAATGGTTTCCGCGAAGGAACTGCGAAGTGGCCCGAGTATTATCCAGACGGTTTGCCTTACTCAGCAACGATCGGTATCGGATGTCCAACGGGTGTTGTGTTCGGCACCGGTGCCAAATTTCCTGCCAAATATCAGAAGGCCTTTTACATTTGCGACTGGACCTATGGTCGACTCATTGCGGTACATTTGACTCCCGATGGAGCAAGCTACTCCGGTAAATTCGAAAACTTTGTAGCCCCCAAGTCCCTGCATGGTAAAGGGCCCAAGACGCCATTGAACTTGACCGATGTCGTTATCGGTGAAGATGGAGCACTGTATTTCACGATTGGTGGCCGAAGCACTCAGGCAAGCTTATTCCGAGTTAGCTACGTGGGAGATGAACCGGCATCGCCGATTGCTACGAAAGACTTGGCGGATAAGAGTGCTCAGAAAATGAGGGAGCTACGCCATAAATTGGAGTCGTACAATGTGCAGCCAGATGCGGCCGCTGTCGAGTTTGCTTGGCCTCACCTTGGTAGCAGTGATCGCCATATTCGTTATGCAGCACGCATGGCCATCGAACGAAACCCGCTGAAGCAATGGCAAGAAAAAGCGTTGATAGAAAAGTCGCCTGATACGGCGCTGAATGCCCTGCTTGCGGTGGCTCGGTTAAGTAGTGTAGAGCAGCAGCCCGCCTTGATGGAATCGTTGACCAGTATTTCTACAAGTAAACTCAGCGAAGAGCAGCTTTTGAATAAGTTGCGGGTGATCGAAGTTTCTATTGCGAGAAACGGTGTGCCGACGGGAGAAACAGCGAAGAAGGTGCTTGCAGATATCGATTCGCTTTATCCATCGCAAAGCCAAGAGGTAAATCGAGAGCTTTGTCAGGTTCTCATTGCGATGAATGCACCCGCCGTAGTCGACCGGACAATCGAATTGCTGAAGAGGGCCAAGACACAGGAAGAGCAGATCACGTACGTTGTGAATTTGCGGAAGGTCAGGAATGGTTGGACGCCTGAGCTTCGTCGAACCTATTTGTCTTGGTGGAATGGTGGTCGCTCAAGTGGGCATCCACAACGAGTTCTTGAGTGGTTTCAGGCTGCGGGAATCCCGTTTAATAACGGTGCTAGTTTTGCCGCCTTCATGGCAAACGCTCATGAGGAAGCGAAATTTACGATGACGCCGGACGAGATTATCGCGTTGAATGATGTGTTGACAGCTTACAGCGCATCGCAAACTCAGGAGCCAGCTCCATCACTGGACACTAGGAAGTTAGTTAAGGAATGGAAAACCGAAGATTTACAAGCCATGCTTGAGCAAGTTGGTAAGGGGCGTAATTTTGGCCGTGGTAAAGAAGTGTTCTATCAAGCACAGTGCAGTGCCTGCCATCGTTTTGGTGATCGCGGGGGCGCTATCGGTCCAGACCTAACGGCCGTTGCAACTCGCTTCAAGCGACAGGATCTTTTGGAGTCAGCCATAGAACCGTCAAAGGTACTGTCGGAACAGTACATGAACACGGCACTGCTTACAAAAGATGGTGACTCGGTAATCGGACGTATTGTCGATGAGACCGGTGACAAGATCGTGATCCGTCCCAATCCGCTAGCTCCAGAGACGGTAACGGTTATGAAATCTGAAATCGAGGAACGCAAACTATCCAAGATTTCGCCGATGCCCGCTGGGCTTCTCGATACCTTTACGCAAGAAGATATTTTGGATTTGCTCGCTTACATGGAATCGCTGGGCGATTCCAATCACGATAACTTCAAGTAGAGCGGATTCGAATAAGTCGATTGTGAAAAAATGATCCGACTCCATCGGAATCACTGATCGTTGAGTGGTTCCGATGGGGTTTGCTTTTTATGAAAAGCGTCAAGTGACTCACCATTGAATCGAGTGGAGTCTAGTCGTCTTATGCTACGTTGCTTGTTAAGACCTTATAGCGTTGGCTTCGTGGGAATGGTGATAGCAGTCATCGTCTGCTCCGCAAACGGATTTGGTCAGCTTGTAGCCCAGGATTCCAGAATTCCGGTTGGATTGGAGACAACGTTTTTCACTAAGCCACTAAAGCAGGATGGTACGGTCGATTATGTTCGGCTCATTAATGATGCCTATAGTAAAAACATTGCCCCTAATGACAATGCCGTCGTATTGCTCTATCAAGCCACGGGAAGACTTGGTCAGAGCGATGCATTCTTTGCGGCCTTAGGTGTTCCGGATTTCAAGGAGCCGGATCGCATCTTTCAGCAACCGGACGAGAGGGTGGACTCAGCAGCATACGATCGCGCTTTAGTTGAGCCGTGGACTGCTGAATTGAGTCCAGCGCTGGTGCAGTGGTTGGACATGAATCAGCCCGCGATGGAACTTATTTGTGAGGCCTCAAAGAAGACTCAGTATTATTCTCCTTGGGTAATCCGTGAGAAGGAATCGCTCTTATCGGTTTTGCTACCTGGATGTCAGTGGGTGCGGGAGGTTGCAAGAGCCTTTGTGATTCGAGCGATGTTTAAGCTGGGAAAGGAAGATGTGGCAGGGGCTTGGAGCGATCTTATGGTCGTACACCGTCTCGGAAGGCTCGTGGGTCGCGGGCCGTCGATCATCGAGTTGCTGGTAGGTTTCGCTGTTGAGCAGTCGGCGATATCGGGGGAAATGCAGGTACTCGCAAGGACGACAGATGCAGGTCAGTTGGAAAGGTTTAATACCGACTTGGAGAGTCTAGCTGCTCGCGCAACAGTCAAGGAAAAGATTGACTTCGGCGAGCGTGTGATGTTTTTGGATTGGCTCACAAAAGTCGCTAACGGGATTGTGGATCGAGCGGAGATCGATGCGATAGTGAGTCCCGAGCAAGCTTTCGAAGATGCTCCAGTGGACTTCATTTTAGCCAATCTCGATTGGTATGAAACGCTTCGGAGATTTAATAATTTCTATAGTCAAGTAAATCGGCAATTTGATAATCCGATTTATTCACAGCAGATCCAAAAGGTTGAGATCAGTCGTAAATACACGAGGGATGAAACTACGCTTCTTTTGAAACAACCTGACAGAATACGAAACCTGTCGTCGGTTGAGTTGACCGACTACTTTGCTCCGTTTCTCATCGAGACACTGGTACAAAGTTTAGGGCATTTAGCACAATCACAGTTTAGAGCTGAGCAAATCTTTAGTCATGTCAGGATAGTGGTTGCTCTCTCGCGATGGCATCAGGAGCATGGTAGTTATCCGGAGTCGTTGGACGTTTTGGTTCCTGAGTTTCTTGCGGAAGCACCGGTGGATCGATTTATTGACGAGCCTTTGTATTATGAGAAGACTGCGGAAGGATGTCGATTTTGTAGCGTTGGTGGTAATGAAGTTTATAACGACGGAAGGGAAGATGATTTGCCGGTCAGGCTGCGAGTTCCTGGTGCCGTCAAAAAGTAAAGTTAGCGACCTAATCGTAGAACTGGTTGATTGAAGGAGTAAGAATGATGAGTGATGGGCAGCGAAGTTGTGCAAAGTGTGGCAGCGAGATGGAAGAGGGGTTTATTCCAGACTCTCGATTCGATGTGCTCGGGGTATCGAAGTGGGTTCGTGGAGCCCCAGAAAAAAGTTGGATTGGTGGAGTGAAAGAGCCACCAAGGAATTGGATTGGCGGTGGTCTGAAAGATAAAAGTGCCGTTCGCGAAATTCAATCTTTTCGATGTGTGAAATGCGGCTTTCTCGAGAACTATGCCAAATAGCTACGCAAAATGGTGTCCCGGTTCTGTCCGATTGACGCAAAATGATTTTTTTCAAATCATCCGATCTGCGATGTCGTGTTGATGGAGATAAAACGGCGAAATGAAGGAAATTCATTGGGAAATGATCGATTACCCGTTCTGGTGTTTCAGAGGTTCAGTCGCACTTTTTGGGTTACATCTCTTGTTCGAATCAAGTTTTTGTTGGTAGATTGCCAATAATGTACGGTGCTACGCGATCGATCCTAAGTCCCATGCAGCGTACTTGTTGTTGGCCATCCAGGGGAGGATACCGAGAGGCGGTTGGATTGTTCGCAGATTGGGCGAATGGATTAAATCGCACAAGCCTGGTTTGGGCCCGGAGTGATTTCCGGGCCTATATTTTTGGGAGGGCGTCACTCTGGAGGTGAGCTGATCCTTGAGGTGAATGATGTCC
>JBEGUT010000229.1:0-6539 GCA_041178745.1 Planctomycetota bacterium
AGACAATCCCGCCATGGCTGAACAGATAACGTAAGCGGCAATCACCATACGATCGGTGGCGATACCCGAAAACTTCGCCGCCTGAACGTTATTGCCCAATGCCAACAGATAACGTCCAAAGAGGGTTCGCGTCAGCAAAAGCCACGCGACAACGGCAAGTACCACCAACAGGATTCCGGGGATAGGCACTGCGATCCACTGCCAAAAATCCAACGCAATCGCTCTCCCTTCCTCATTGCGGGCATAAGCCTTCGCAGCATTATTCCAAAGATAGGGACTCCAGTTTCCCTCACTAATCCAACGAACCCCAGGAACCGGGATAGAAAACCCGTTGCCGCGAAACCACTGCTTGACACTTTCCAACGTATTTCCCAAACCAAGCGGCTGGTCACGCGACAAGACTCGAGCAAGCCCACGGTAAATCAGCAGACCGCAAAGCGTGACCACGAAGGGCTGTAAGCGAAATTTGGTAATCAAAACTCCATGAACTAAACCGATGAGCATGCTCACGCCCATCACCATAGCGATCACCAAAGGCAGCGATCGATGCTCAAAACGCGACCACTTCATCACGGTCTGTGGTGCGATTTGCAGCGATGGTTCGCGAAGGGTTACCAACATACGCTCGCCATCCATCTGCGTTTGATAAACCGTCCCAACCACCTCGCGCCCCCGCACATCCTTAAAACGAAAAGAATCGTCAGGCTTAGGGACCGCTTCCCGCGGATCGATCGCTATCTGCACTGCTGCCCTACCATCTCTCAACGCTGCTTTCTGGATATCCTGAACCGTGACCTGAATATCAGTAGCCACGTAATGCTGATTGAGAAACAAGACCAGCAAACACCCGGATAATCCTACGAGTGAACCAATCGATAAATCGATCCCTCCCGTGATGATTACAAACGCCACACCAATACTGCAAAAACCGAATAGACTGGTCCAACGTACTAGGCTTTGCAGATTCCGATCCGCCAAAAACGCTGGGTTCTTCCATGCAGTAAACAGCAGGATTAACGCAAGCAACAAGAAAATACCGACGTTCTTTAAATTCATGGTCAATCGCTATAACTGAAAAACGCTGACTCTAATTTTTCACTCAATATCTAATCACACGATGATAGTCTAATCACGCAACGACAAAAACTTCGACACGATCAAACCGATCTAACTCGTTGTCGCCGCAGTGACACCACCAACTGCTAATTCCATGATGGCCTCTTCACTCAATTGCGTTCTGGGCAATTCTCCCGTGATACGTCCCTCATGCATGACAAGCACTCGATCCGCCATCCCCAAAATCTCCTCCATCTCACTGCTGACGAACAAAATTGCCACTCCCTCTGCAGCAAGCTTCTCCATCAACATGTATATCTCTTGCTTAGCACCGATGTCGACTCCGCGGGTCGGCTCATCCAGCATCAAGACCTTGGGTTCGTTGAGAATCCATTTTCCCAAAACGATCTTCTGCTGATTTCCGCCAGACAAATACGCGGCTGTTTGCTGCAAATGAGGTGTTTTGATTTTAAGTGAATCCACCTGCGACTGGGCCGCCTGGCGGTCACCTTTACGATCGATCCATCCAAGCCGACTACGATCTTCCAACGACACGACCACCAAGTTATCTTCGACGCTCATGGCAGTCATCAATCCTTGATGACGCCGATCCTCTGGGACCAAAGCCAAACCAGCTTGGATTGCATGTTTCGGATTCCCCAATGGATAGTTCTTTCCGTCGACGAAGACTCGACCACCTAAAGCTGGCCGAATTCCCAGAAGAGTTTCTACGACCTCGGTACGACCTGCCCCGACAAGCCCTGCCATTCCGACAATCTCACCGCCACGCACTTCAAAAGAAACGGGATGAGACGTTTTACCCGCAACGATCAAGTCCTCAACTTTCAATCGCACGTCTTTTAGTGGATGTTCTTGATGAGGAAAGTATTGACTTAACTCCCTTCCGACCATCAATCTCACCATCGCCTGATGCGAGATTTCATTTTTTTCCAATCGGCCCGCATTAGCTCCATCGCGCAGTACTTCAACGCGATCCGCCAACCTGCCAACTTCTCCAAGTCGATGTGAAATGTAGACTATACTCACACCTCGCAGTCGTAATTGGTTGATCAACTCGAAAAGTTTTTCTGCCTCGCCGCTGGAAAGACTGCTGGTCGGCTCGTCCATAATCAAAACACGTGCATCGCACGATAGCGACTTAGCGATCTCGACCTGTTGCTGCTGGCCGATTGATAAATCACCTGCCAGCGTCTTGGTTGAAACCTTCAAGCCGACTTGTTCGAGATACTCAGCAGCCTCACGATGCATTTTACTTTGATCGATCCAGCCTAATCGATGAGGTTCACGTCCCAAAAAGATATTGGCTGCCAGATTAAGATTTCCAGCTAAATTGAGTTCCTGATGGATCAGCGAAATACCACATTGCTGCGATTCAGCCGTATTACGAAATGCAACCGACTTGCCGTTCCACAAAATCTGACCACTATCCGGACCTTGAACTCCAGCCAAGATCTTCATCAACGTGCTTTTGCCCGCCCCATTCTCACCAATGACCGCGAGCACTTCCCCTTCGCGCACCTCCATACTGACTCCACGAAGAGCCTTCACTCCTGGAAAACTCTTCGTTACGTCCGTTATTTGCAGTCGAGCCACCATGGAGTGATTCGCCTTCCCTTCATTCAGAAAAAACGCAGCCAGAAAATACGTAACTGGTAAAGACTGGCGGAGAATTCTCACTTCATTTCTTGGCTCGTCGATGCTTAGCAAAACTGGAAAGCGAGCCGTTGAAACGTATGGATTAAATTTCTACTCAGGCTTTTCCATCAACTCTTCAATCACGCCTCGGCTACGTTCTTGAGCGTTGAGCACTTCAAGTTTGCCAACAAAGATCATGACTTTGCCCCCTTCCGGCAAAGCCTGCTTTACCAACTTACCTGCTGCTCGTCCTGCCTGATAATTGCTGGTACCTAAATAAAACAAGCGATTGCTCTCCGGTGCATCGGAGTCTTGGCAAAGAACCGGCATCACCGCGGCCGCTTGATTAATCATGTCAACTTGGTTCGCTGGGTTGATGGGACTGATCGCCAAGCCTTGCCCACCATTGTTGATAAACGTTTCGATCGATTGCTTCTGCTGCTCGACCGTCCCATTGCTCGGCATGATCACATCCACCTTCGCATTGAAGACGGGCTCGGCCTTTTTGCAACCCTGCTGCGCGAGAACCCAAAACGGATCGATACTGTTGGTGATAAAAGATAACTTTACCGTGTTGGTAATGTCGTAGTCGTTGCGATCCGAAGCAGGAACATCCCCTTCGCCCGCATTGATCTTCTCAATGTTGGCCTTAAACTCCAAGACATTGTCGGCAGTAACCGTTGTATGAGGAATGTACAGCATCTTGTCTTCAGGAATCTTTACTTCCTGTTTGCGAGCAAGAGCTGACAAGTATTCGACGGACTTGAAACCGAATAAATAAGGTTGCTGGACAATCGTCCCAATCACCTTGCCATCGCTGATGGCCTGTAAGGTTTCGGGATGCTCATCAAATCCAACTACCTTCACTTGCCCAATTTTTCCGGCATCTTCCAGTGCCGACAAAATCGCCGGTGGGTTATAAGCCCACAGACCTACCATGCAAGCTATATCGGGGTGAGCCAACAAACTCGCTTGAGCGTTGGTCTTCGCAGCGCTCGAATCCTTGTTGTCGGTTCGAATACCAAGAATCTCGTACTTGCCAGCCTTCAACGGCAACGCATAGCCCACACCTTCGTACATCGTCGCTCCGCTCTCCGCGGTCGACGTTGCAGCGTCACTCGGAGTTGGCGTCGCGGCCTGAGGTAACTCTTTGTTACCGTTGGACGAAGATGGTGCTACCGGCGCCGGTTCGCAGCCTGTTAAACCAAAGATTCCTAGCAAACAAACAGCGACAATCAACCTGATGTGAGTCATTTCTTGACACCATGGACAGAAGAGGATCCGGTCCTAACAGATGGGTCCGGGGAGGCAATACAGTTGACGAAAGAACAGTCGAGGATTGTAATCGCTTCCTCAACTACCGGCAACGAACCGTAATCAACAATCCCAACCCCCGTTTTTCTACCTCCTTTCATCCCAAGGCTCGCAAAAGTCTCCTGAGGGGACGAAACTGCTTGTTTATCCCTATTTTCCCAATCAATTTACTCCCAACCGCCTGTTTTCAACTCCAAAATCTCTAAATTCGCAACGCATCCTACTGTCGTCGTAAAATATTCCAACTGGTGAATCTCTGATAGTTACAACGATGAAAGCTTTATAACGCTAGGCACTCCACCGCACTTCTTCGACTAGGCGACCTTTTTTCCAACGTTGCCCCGAAAATCCTGCCGACTTTTACAACATAACGTAGTTCTCAACCATAGGACGCTGGCCACTTTACAAACTTCGGATGGAAGCTGGCTTGGCACCACTTTGGATCAAAGAGTGCAAAACCAGCCCTGGCGCATTCCACGAACTACCAACGCTCCTTGAATGACTCAAGGCCCTGGAAAAGAAAAAGGACAGCACGGATGCCGATCAACCCGAACCCGAATTTCGATCTGGAAGGTTCACAAAATCGCCCTCAAAGAGCCCCTTTTTCTTTGATTACACCAACGGTGCTTGGCCAGTGGTCGCTGGTAGCTCCTATCGCTTTGGGAACTCATTCCGAAGTTTACTTGGCAACCCCATTGGATCGAGGCAACCAATCCTCTGCAGATTACGCGATCAAGCTAGCTCGGCCTGACGTGTCCAGAGAAATTACAGTCCCGCTTTTAGCTCGACATCTAGCCGCTGCCTCAGCCCTATCCGATCCAGCTATCATCCCAGTACTCTCGGCGGACATCTACGGCACTCAGCCACATTTGGTAATGCCCTACATCCGCGGTGAGAATCTGCAACAGTGGAAAGTGAAATCAACCACTCAGCCTCTCCCTGTTCTACTCTGGATCGTCCGCCAATTAGCACAAGGACTGACGTCGATTCACAACCTTCGATGGTTGCACGGCGATGTTCAACCTGCCAACATTCTCATCAGTGACACAGGGCACCTGTTCATCACCGATCTTGCATTCTCGCAGTCGATCGATGCGTTGGATCCGGAATTCGGAAGAGGTAATCGCTACTACGCTGCGCCAGAACGCTGGAGCGACCAGCCCGAATTGAGCCAAGCCAGTGATGTTTACAGCCTTGGCATCATCTTTTTTGAATTGCTCACCGGAAGCTATCCTGCAGGCTGTGGGAGCGATTCACAGTACACGCCAGAGCAACTTCAGAAATCCGCTAATCTCTTTCGCGATCGCCATCCCAATGCTCCCATCGCCATCGAGAAAGTGCTTGGGCGATTGCTCTCCCGATATCCGAATCGGCGACCATCCCTTGAAGAATTAGTACCTGTCTTAATGGCTCTAGAAATCGAAACCTTTGGAAAACATATCACTCCCTCAACTCACTTTCGCACCGCCGCCTGACATAAGCAGGCAACATTGCGATGATTCAATTTGAAATGGCGCACAAAGCAAGACTTTGCGACTGATGGCGTCCAGTCCCGAAGCAAGTCGCTGGATCGATCCTCAGCGTGACAGAGTTTCAAGTTTTATTCTTCTGCCTTTTTGAGTCATGGGGCATCGATTTCAGCTACCGAACCCGTTATTGTGAGGCGGTGAAGGGTAGCAAGAGTTGGCCACGAAGATAAAGCAAACAAGCAAACTTTTGTTCCGATGCGTCCGGAGATGTTGTGAGCAAAACTTGAAGCCCGTTTGCGCGATAAGTCTTTTGCCCTTTAAGTCCAGCAACCGTAACTTTATTCAGTGTCTCGTCCCTTGCCCAACGATTCTCCAACATCCAACTCAAATTCCAATGACTCTCAATTCATTTCCACCTGCGGTTTTGAACTAGCAGTAGGTGGTTGCGGATTGCTTCTTGGATTTACGATTGGTCCGGATGCCCGGGCAATGGTGCCGCAGATTCAGCAGTGGAGCGACATCGGTTACGGTGTTTTATGGGGAACCTTGGCGGGACTTCCTATGTTGCTGTGCGTTCTTCTCTTTAGCCTGCTCCCCTTGAAGGCCATACGTCAACTACATGTGCTCAATCAACAAAGGATTGTTCCATTCTTTCTCGGCTTCACCCCAGCACAACTCGTTGTCTTCGCATTATGCGCCGGAGTTTGTGAGGAACTGTTTTTCCGTGGGTGGTTACAATCCTCTATTAGCGGACCGATTGACGCTTCTGCGCCGTGGCAGCCTGGAGTTGTTTTAGGAGTTCTTCTGGGTGCAATCCTTTTTGGATTCTGCCATCTCCTCTCTCCTCTTTACTTTACCTTGGCGACCTTAGCTGGGATCTATTTGGGCGTTCTGTTGGTCGAAACCCAAAACCTTCTCGTCCCCATCACCGCCCATGCAGTCTATGACTTGGCAATGCTACTTGCTCTACTACGCCCTAGTTCCCGCAAAACATCCGAAGATGAGCGACATTAGAGCGAGGTAACGACCAAAGCCCACCTGAAG
>JBEGUT010000230.1:0-6526 GCA_041178745.1 Planctomycetota bacterium
ATTGAGCCATTTTTCGAAATTTTTAATGAACTTTGCGTCGCAAACGATCGCAGCACTCAAATTTTGGCCGATCGACTCTGACAACTCATGGAGCAACATTAATCGCTCGTTTTTACAGGCTTCCTGAAGGAAAGACTGAAGCACCTCGGGACAACCATCCTCAAGCGGTAGCGTCCCCGAATCTACCAACCAAAAGATTCTGCCAGTCCCTTTTTTCAAGGCCGAGGCGACCACAGATCTTGCCTCAGGACTATCCCCCAAAACCAAGCAATTCAAAGCCAGCGGATCGACAACCTCAAGTTGCAAAAGTGCCTGGAGAATCGCGTTGCCTGCTGTGAAGGTTCCTTCCCAACCAGGATGAAAGGATACTGGCGATTCGACCGGTTCTTGAGAATGAGCCTCCGACTCGGTCGTATCGATTCGTAGCAGCAGTGAAACCCGACCACACCATACCGACTCTGGATCAGCCTGAATTTGCGATCCTAAAACCAGTTTTCGCATCTGCTCGGTAATCAAGCAAACACCCTGAATACCCAACAATTTCAGTGCATTCAGCGCAGCTTGCGACTCCTCGTTTTTCACTTCCGCCGTGAACAATTTCCAGTCGGTCAACCCCCGATCGATCAAAGCTCTCTCAAAAACGAATTGCGTTGGATTACCTCCAACGCTATCGCCGAGGCAGCAGATGATCGGTTGCAGAGACTTACTGGACACTGACGCGATTTCCTATTGAAGTGTGTACCGAATTCATTCGCCAAGAAATGTTTCCGGTACAGAGAACTCTAGCGATCAGAAAGAAAGGGGATCCGATTGCAAGCGTTTAACGGTCTCCTCCATCAACTGATCCTCAGCCGCTTCATCAGCCGCTTCGTAAGTCACCGAAAATCGCAAGAACGCACCAGCATCGTCCCAAGGAACCGTGACGATAGAATGCTGTGCGATCAAATACTGGCTCGCTTCTTCAGCATTCTTAAATACATTACCCGCCTGGGAAGCCTTAGGAGCGCGAGTGTACAGGAAGTAACTTCCACCTGGCATCTCGCACTGGAAACCGCACTTTTTTAATGCCGCGACAAGCTTGCTCAGACGACGACGATATTTTTCACGAATCGCTAAAGGAATTGTAGGATCGCTCAATGCAGCGGCCGCAGCTTTTTGAATCGCTGCGAATTGACCGCTGTCACAATTATCCTTCACATCGGCAAAAGCTTGTACGATTCGTGGATTCCCGCACACCCAACCGATTCGCCAGCCGATCATATCGAAGCCTTTACTCAGCGAGTGCACTTCGACACCAACATCCATCGCGCCAGATACGCTCAAGAAACTCAGCGGCTCACCACGGAACGTCAAAAGAATATGCGCAGCATCCTGAACCACAACGAATTGATGTTGATGTGCGAGCTCGATAACTCGTTTGTAGAAATCTTTAGTTGCTACCTGTCCAGTCGGACTGTTGGGATAATTCAATACCAATATTTTCGTTCGCTCCCAGATTTCAGGAGTGATCGAATCAAAGTCTGGATAGAAGTTATTCTCAGCAAGTAGCGGTAAGCGATGAACGGTTCCACCGTAATATTTTGTATGAGTACCAGCCACCGGATATCCGGGGACTGTCATCAGAGTAATGTCACCAGGATTGATAAAGCAGGCAGGTAACATCGATAAAGCTGTCTTGCTGCCGATGCAATGATTGACCTGTGTAACTGGGTCAAGCTCCACGCCGAATTGACGTCGCATGAAATTCGCGACCGATTGTTTGAAATCTGCAACACCGTTATCAGCATAGCCACGATTCTCTGGCTTATCGATTTCCGTGTGCATCACCTGTCGAACCGAAGTCGCTGCCATCGAGTCATTCTCGCCGATGCCGAAGTCGACCAATTTGCGATTTGGATAATCGGCTAACGCTTTGCGTTTGGCTCGCTTGATTTTTTCAAACTTGTAGATTTCCGTACCTTTGCCATATTGAGCTCCACCAATTCTCTCCGCAAAGAGTTGCTGAAAATAAGGATCGGTAGAAGGCGGGTTAGCAACACCGGAAGACATTGCGAAGACTCCACGGAAAGATGGTTTAGAGTTTTGCTCAAACGGGGCAAAAACAGCCACTTCGGCCCCAATAACAACCCTCTTAGGGTATCGAATCAGAAGAAATCGTCGATACCCCTAATTGGCGACTGACCCCATATTAACAGGATTTACAGGATGTTTCAGTTGATCGTCGAGCCGGATTAGAAATTGGGCCTGATCGAGAAGTTGATTTTCGAAGTGCAACTTCAAAGCACCGCTGGATTTGAGCTCTTCAATTGCCTGATGGTGACGCTGCTGAATGAGGGCGGATACCCGTTCCACCAGAGATCGCCGCAAATAAACGGTCAACACCAGCATGCAATAAATCAGCAGCGGTAAAACGGATAAGAGCAGACTGGTGAAAATCATAGTAGCCGGAGGATGTGGAAACCCGTCCACATGCGCTACCGTATCGGTCAGGGCGTGATAACTCGCTTGAAAGTACTGGCGATAAACCGAAACAATAGGACCAGAAAGCATGCACCAAAAGAGAAACGTTCCTCCCAACCCAGCCAACTGAAGCGGGAGCGAGGCAAAGGCATTCTCGGCTAACGTGTTCTCGAAAATATCCTGACTGCGACTTTGAAGTTGCTCGATCCCGGTCAACTTGACACCGGGCGACGACGACACATTATCCTCACTAATCGCTGCCACACCTTTTCTATCACGATTCTGCAATCTTTGGATCACACGCTGAAACTGCTCGCACAACGGCTGAATGCGATCATCGATCTGACTTTCAATTCGATCGCGCAGTCCCTGCTGTAACTCCCAGCGAATCTGCCTGGATTGCTGCAGATTTCTCGCCCAGGCAGTTAAGGTTCCAAACAGCGAAGGAACGCTCCCTGTCAAAGACATCAGCACACGATCCCAAGCTCCATGCGTCAGATGCAATACGGTCAAAACCGATCTATACGGAAACCACAAGGAACTCGTATCACCAACCAATTGCGTTCGCATTCGGCTACGTACGGCAGCTTGCAGGATCAGCGGGCTACCCAGCATCGAAGATATCACTTCTTCAGGAATTCTCTCCGTCTCCTCATGCAATCGTTTCACGGCTGAGGCGAGTTGTGGAATCTGATCTCCCACAAGTCGACTTACCTGAATGCGAAATCGCTCCTGGGCTGCTCGAAGTCTTTGTTCGCGCGAACGAGACAAACTCATGTCATCTAGCGGGCGACTTCGCAGTCGCTCGATAATCGTTTGAGCTATTCGTTCACCCACAACCTTCTCGCCTCCAGCGAGATCGAAGTCTTCAACCACGATCGGCTCCAACCAGTCGCTTTGAGGCGCGCTTTGCGCAAGATGGGCCATCAACTGTCGAAGATCCTCAGCCAACTCGCAACTGGAAGATGAAGCTAACTCCGCAGGCTCGACCATCGTGATGATCGGAAGGCAAACCGATCCAGCTGTTTGCCTAGCAATATGAGTATTAATTGCGGAACGTATTTGATCACGAGCGATCACAATCAATTTGATCGGAGATAGACTCAAAGCCTGTCTAGCGATTTCTGCTATCTGCGCATCTGCATCCGTTAATCCCGGAGTATCGAGCAACATAAAAGGGCGGGAAATATCTGCCATTTGCTCCGAATTGCAGAAAATGAATCGCTCAAAGTTTGGATTCAGTTGCTCTGGACTACGAGGGCCGATCCATGTCAGTTGCGCCGTTGCATCTTTCGCTAAGTCACCACTACGCAATTCCTGAATCACGCGCGGATCGCGAACGAGTTGCCGCGCGACCCAACTTTTTCCCTGACCCTTTGCACCTACGAGCGAAATCGTAAGCAGTTCCACGCCGCGACTCGATTCAATGCTTTCTCGCTGTCGATCGAATTCGCGACAAGCATGCAAGACCGACTGCGCAACAGGTTGATCCCCAAATAATTGCGTTACCGCCGAAGCGACTCGATCAGAATAAATCTGCCCTGGATCGGTTCGCAAAGACCCGATGGATTGTGACTGTAGATCTTGTCGCATAACAATTCGATCACGCTTCACTAAAAGTAAATGAAAAACGCAGGACTACTGCCTAGCTGAAACGACGTTTTCCAGTAGCTCAATCTGACGCAAAAATTCTGCTCGCACTTTCCAAATAGGAAGATGGGTTGCATTCTCCCTGGTTCGCCCCGGTAGCCGACTAGCCGGTAAATCACGAACGTTTCTGCCGATCCTTAGTCGCGGCACCTTGCTTGTCACTGCAGGACGTGGGAGCCCCAACTCATCCAGCGTAATAGCGACAAGATCACCGTATTGCTGCCAAGCGGCCTCTTCTTCCGCCACTGCTGGTGTAGGACTTCCCGAAATTGCAGCCCATGCGCCGGCAATACCCGCAGCCGCAACGAGTTCCTTGAGCGATGCGAATACCAAAACGGTCGAACCTCCAAGGTCGATCGGAATCAACAAGACAGCCGCCAGTGGCGCAAACACCGAGGCAACTGGAACTAAGCCCGTTGTGAGTCGCTTACTAAGCGGCATATTATCCCACACTGATTTGGACCACTGGTCGAGTTGCTCTATGGGCAATAACGTTTGATTTTCATTTTGGAATCGATCCAAAATTCTCTGACAAACTCCTAACCACTCCTCATCGCTCCAAGTTTGCCAAGCTTTTTCCGGTAACCTCGATCGCAATTCCTTTCTTAATCGATCGGCTGTCATGATCTGACTGCGATCCGATTGGCGAAACCAATCCTTCACCCCTTTCAGAGATTGCTGGATCGACGTCATAGGCATTAGATTTTTTGCCGCGTTAGAAACCGAATCCTTCGTCCAAGCGACTGTCTTGTCCACCATTAAACTAGGCCAAGACCACCATGGTGAAGTGCGATGCAAACTCGCATTGATCTGACCTATTATTTGCTTGGATGTTTGCAAGCGAACTACAGCAACCTCGCCATGATCATCTCGCTTGCCGATCAAACCAAGAATCGCTTCCGCGACTTCTTGTCTCAAATCATCTTGCATCTTCTCCTGCCACGATGTTACCGAGACAAGCGTATCCTTACCGGCAACGACTAAATTGCGCAACTGACCGATCAATGAGTTCTGCCATGCCTGAAACATCTCGCTCTGATTCAACTGTTTGCCAAGTCTCAGCAGATAATCCTCCGGCGCCGGTCGTGGTGTTGTATCCGATAGAGCGACTCGATCCAAACGAAAAAAGATGGGATGCGTTACAACCTCTCCACGACTCGCAATCGAAGCAAATTCTTCGGGAATCGGTGGGAGTCGCTCTCGCAATTGCTCACCCCTAAAATCATAGGCAGCATAAAGCCGATCGATACCAAAACGATCCATGATCCCTTGCGATTCATTGAGAATCTCCGAAGGCAGATACCGTCTGCGTATCAAATTGATCGCCAAGATTCGCGGCAAACCCGGCATCGCTTCTTTCAACGTTGTCAACAGTCGATCGGTTTGCTGATCGTGCAAATCGCGCAGCTTGGTGACCACGATAAAAGCCGAGCAAAGTCGCGCAGCTCTCGCTAAAATCTGTCGACGATACTCAGGTAGGCCGGAGTCTTCCCAGGGATTCGAACTACCACTCCCCAAAATACCCGTCTGGATATCAGGACATTCGATCAACCCCACGCCAAGCAGATCCAGCGCCGCATCGGTTGCAATCAGCGGAACCTCCAAGCTCTTAAACTCTACGCAATCGCCAGTGGCCAATTCATCGCTCTTGGCCGATAATGCTGGAATCGTTACGCTGTCGCTTCGCTCCGTACTAAGCTCAGGATACGACTGTCCGTTGTACTGCGCGTAAGCTATCGATGGCTCAGTCGATAACCATTCCGCCGCACGACCAAAGGTACTGCGAAGCTGCTCAAGCCACCGGCGCCATACCTGTGGCTGCTGCTGCCAACTCGCGGGCAACCAAATAACAAATCGATGCGTTCCTTGCTGATTGCCACTTCCTACGAGTACCCTATTGCGATTCGCCGGACTCAGAAAGCTCGCAATCAAGCTGCTCTTACCTGCATTCAATAAACCGCTTACCGCAACCAGCGGCGACTGACCAAGTTGATGAACGCTATCCAACTGAGCCAGTAATTGATCGATCTCCGTCGACGCATTTCCAGCCGTCGTCAACGTTGATGATCGAGGTAAAAAATCCGATGAAGCCTTCAAGGCTTCTGAGAAACTAAGCCGCTTCACATCCGGAAATAATTGATCGATCGCAGCGTGTGATTCGCTGCGACTAATCATTAAGGTTCTTATTTCGGAAACGTTGAGTCTAGACATCGACTAAATTGTCTCAGGGAACATACCGACTCTTCGAAGCCCCTTTTCCTGGGATCCTGCCGAAACGGCTCTCGGCAACTCAATCATCACTAATAACCAATCGACAGGTAACAATAATCGTCGACGATGCGAGACTTCATAGGAACGCCAAAAGAATCTTCACTCTCACTTCGCTCGACGTTTTTCAGATGAAACGATTACTTAG
>JBEGUT010000231.1:0-6525 GCA_041178745.1 Planctomycetota bacterium
GCAAACGTGGTATCTCTTCAAAGATTACATCCCGTCCCATCGCTAGAAGCTTTCGAGGGGAACTGCGTGACAAGTACCATAAATACAAACCGCTTAAGGCTACCCATAAAAAACAGATTGCCAAAATTGATTCAAGCCAACCGCCATTCAACATTCCGACATGACAGACAAAGAGCACCAGCGCTAATATGCCTGTGTAGGTATGGATTTGCAGTCAGACATTAACAGACCCCAGTGGCACAGCAAGTAGTCTTTTCCTCGCGCTTAGCAGAACCAGTAGAAAGCATGTTCCCAGCAAGGAATAGCCACTGAAGAAATCAGGTCTTCCGTAACGAATAGACAACCACCACAAAATTGCGATACTCATCAATACGGCGATCGCAGTCGTCAAAAGTGACAGCCATCGCTGAGCTGCGAATGGGTAATTCCGATGAAAGGTGAAATTGAACTCAGGCCGCATGACGTTTCAACCACTTTTGCAAATTAGGAATATCCGCCATGTCGATACGAATCAAAGCATCTTGAGGACAAGCCTTCTGACACGCTGGACCACCAGCATGGCCGTAGCAGAGATCGCATTTGGTCGCCTGTAAGATAGGAAGTTGATTAACATGATCGACTAGCTTCTGCCCCGATTTATTCCTGATCTCCACCATCTTGATGTTGTCATAGGGACAACTTTCAGCGCAGGTTTTACATCCGATACATGTATCTGGATTAATCGAAACGATTCCATGAATCGTATCGCGAGCAATTGCACCGGTCGGACAACCGATCATGCATACTGGATCACTGCAGTGCATACAGGCATGGGGAAAAAGCCATTGTCCGTGCTGTGGCCCTTGCCTGACAAAGCGAGGGTTACCATCGTGAAACGATGCACAAGCTCGAACACAATCATCACAGCGAGTGCAGCGTAGCGTATCGATGATCATTGTCTGTTTTCCATTGATCAACCGCTCGTCGACCAGGAATTCGACAACACTTGTGTCGATTGGTTCATCTTCGCTCTGCCCAGATAAGCCAAATACGGGCATATCAAGTACGGGCCGACCTGGCTCATAACGAGGTTGCTGAATATTGTTTGCTAGTTCATCACGGCGCACATGGGGAAATACTTTCTCATGGAGGACTTTCCAGGAAAGCCGCAGTACATCGACGTAACCAATCGCTCGCAAGGAATGCTGATATGGCAGAAATGCTCGACCTTCACTCGCCTTCCAGTTATGAACCATTTCATCTAGCCCAAACTGTTGCCCACGACCCAAATAAGCGACCGTGCGATGCCCAGCTCCCTGCCGTTCACTCAAACGAGCAAAACCAGAGCGAATCATAATCAAGTGATCAGCGGAGCTGCCTTCTTCAGCAATCAAGGACTCCTTGCCAATACGCTGCTGGACATCGAGCCGCTGAGTCTCTTCGAATTCACTGTACCATTCCAACTCGCCAAAACTTTGAAAACGAATCTGAGCGGCAACTTCCGTTAACACATCCTCTGGCAAAAAGCGAAATAAAGTGACTTCACGCAAATGACTGAGCAAACTCGTGCGACGATAAAGGTTTTCGACTTGCTCGCGAAAGGTAGGGTCACGACGCAGCAATCGCAGACCTTGCCATCGAATCTCTAGCAATGCAACAGGCCCATCCGCTACCACCGAAAACGGACGTGGCGAACGATTGATGGCCGACAACTCGCCAAAGATCTCACCCTTACCAAGCTGATTGGTTTGATGAGTGGCAAAAAGTCGATCGATATCTTGCAGGAATACATGCGTCTGACCATCGGGGCGTCGTACCGCTACCGGAGAACTGGAGCCGACTGGAGGAGATTGGCGTACCTCAGCGATACCTCGTGTGGTCATCGTAGATATTAACGACTTCCACCAGGATTGTTTCGTAGTTTCGCGACGACCTAACAACGATTCGTCCAGACGAGTTACGAAAACTCGGACCTTACCCTGAAGAACTAAGTAAGCAGAGCCTCCATAGTCTCCTTCGCGGACGATCAGATCCCCGTGCTCATAACGAACGAGCCGACAATCGTTACGTATGATGTCGGCAAGTGGGGTGCTCTTGGGAAAGCGAGCCGAGTCGAGTTCGCATAGAGGTGGTTGAGCTAACAACCACTCCACATCCGAATCAGACATCGTAGGATCTAGCGGAATATCCCACCGCTTGGGACGGCGGACTGCAACTATCGTTTCCAAGACTTCGGCTTCCTGCCCTAAGATAACCAACATCCCTGATTTTTATCGAATCGTATTGCTGGCAAATAATTTACCTGCAGCGATTCCCGATCCAGTATTCTCTGTCGCTAACGTACCTAGCTCAAGATCAATACGCAGTCTATTTCCAGCGATCCTCGCTAGGAATGTAGCCATCGATCCCCTCCAGATCTTTTCCAGGCACCGTGGCAGCGAATTTGACTCCCAACTTATTGATCTTGCCAGCCGCTTCCTCTAACGATTCACGGTTATTGATCTTCAGTTTAATGCTATCAAACACGACCAAAGCTTCATCAAGGATAGGCTGACTAATCTTCTCTTGGGCAGAACGGAGTCGATCGGCAGCACGTTTGGCGCGTTTGGCGGAGGTGATACCAAAATCTGCTTTTGCCGTCGCTCGAGCTGTGCTACGCAGGCTAAATTCCAAATCGGCGATCAGGCCTGCGACGAACATTTGCCGCAAGCGATCTCTTGAGGAAGGATCGTTTGTTTGCCCGTTGCTGCGGACAAAGTTGTGTCGTACCAAGCCTTGAGACCACGAGACAATTTCAAAGTCGAGGCTTCCCGCTTTGTGGCCACCTACATTGACCAGTTCTTCATCAGGAACGGTATGGCAGCGGTAGCAGCTTTGGGCTAGCAGGTAGACATTGATTGGGTTTCTCATTCCTTGCGAGATGCTTTCTCGCAATCTTTGTAAACGATGTGCTGGCGACTCTTGATCGCGGGTGATGTTTGCTCCCCCGTAGTCGTAGTGAACATTGACCCAATTTTTTGCTGCGCCATGACATGATTCGCAAGAGATACCAGAAATAGCTTCCAGTGATCCACCTTGATGCTGCATCGTGTAGTGGCACTGGATGCAACGCGAATCCGATTTAAAGGACTGAATACCTAAGCGTTCGGCAATTTTCTTGGCTTCGGGGTTGCGATGGAGCGTAAGAAAAGTTTGGAAATGAGGAGTCTTTTTCCAGGTCTCAATTTCCGCTGTGTGGCACTTCGAGCAAGCTTCATAGCCGACAACTTTATGCGGATCGAGATGCACATCCAACGATTGATTGCGAGGATCGTCGCGAGTCAAATCATTGGGAGTAAAGCCGCTACAGACAGCTACAATCGCAATGCTCGCTAGGCATCCAACCAAAGAAACGAAGCGTGGAAATCTTATCTTTCGCAGCGTCATAGCGGTGCAATCTCTGGCATTAAAAAGAACTAAAACCAAGGGCGAATCGAAACTCATCCGGCAATGGATTTCTATCTTTTTATTAGCTCACAGATTGCGAGACTGGCATTCTGTCCGTCGCATGGCCTCGTAACGAATTGGCACGGACAGTGTTTTTTCCGATTGTACCGATTGTGAGGAGAGAAGCTCATCCCCAGTGGATGAATCGCTAAAGATCGATTTCTACATTCTCTTCGGGTACGGCGACGCACAGGAGAGTTTCGTCCTGGCCTGTGTTAAAACTTGGCGAACTCGTGTAGCGAACCTTACCACATATCTTTTTGACAAGACATGCTCCACAGGCACCTGAGCGACAACCGGAATCAACGGCGATATCTTCGCTTTCTGCCAATTCGAGCAGGGACTTATGTTCGCTGGTCCACAGGGCCGTTTTATCGCTTGATTTAAATCGAATAGTCAGATCTTTACCGGTGCTCTCAGCCATCTTCTCAACTGTGGAAGCGGCAGGTAAGCCTCCAAAGGATTCCCAGGCAATATCTTCTTGGTCGATACCGTGGGCTAGCAGTTGAGATTCAAGTTCGATCATCCAATCATTTGGACCGCACAGATAAAACTTACTTCGATTTGAAGGTAGTTTTTTACTGATGCTTTCGACATCAAATCGACCTATCTCATCAAAATGAATCCCCTGGATTTCATCTTCATTGGGCCGACTATAGAAGTTGGTGATATTGAATTCATGTCGCTGCTGTTTCCAACGATGGAGAGTTGCGGCAAATGGATGCTGGGCAGAGTTCCTAACTTGATAGAACAGATGAATAGGACGTCCAGGCCTAACCATCAGGGACCATCGAGCCATACTGACCATCGGCGTGATACCGATCCCTGCAGCTAGAAGCACCAGTGGTCCTTCGAATTGCGGATCGACATGAAAGTGGCCTTGAGGACCCCGTACCAGGAGACTGTCGCCCGGTTTTAATTCGCTGTGGAGATAATCGCTCAGGCCATGGCGAGATCGATCCGCTCTCTGATCCTCGAGGGCAATACGTTTAATGGTCAATCGCCAGTAACGCGAATCGGGTGCATCGGACAGGGAGTAACAGCGAAGAGGTCGACGGCCATGTTTATCGACCGGTAACTGAATGAGTAGATGCTGGCCGGGCAAAAAACTTGGCAGCGATTCTCCAGATGTATCTTCCAGATAAAAAGAGCGACAATTACTGGACTCATCTACCATTTCGGCAATCACCATCTGTCGCCATCGGCTAGACGCGTTGGAAACGCTTTTGAGCGCCCCGTCGAGCCGAGCTTGCTCGATCTTGCTTGAGGCAATCCGAGCGTGTTCTTGTTGCCGAAGCCTGCAGAGAGATGCTTGCGACCAAGACTCCCATACCGTTTCAGCCATCTGCCAACCTGACCAGCCTAGCAGAGTTAAGGCGGTGCCAGTGACAAGGAGTTCAGGTACTGGCATCATCGTGGCTTCCGGAATCTGAAAGGCCGGTAGAAAACACAGGTTAGTAAATCGCCTCTTACACGTCCAAAGGGGTCAGGATATTTGTAAAAATCGTTTGTTCTTAACGTTTTTCCTTAAAAACCCATCCCATTAGATAACTTTCTTATCGGCTTAGGAAACCCCTTTTTTCCTTGGTTTCTTTTTACTTTCCATCCCTCCTGGCCAACCTATGGAGAAAAGCTTCTCACACTTTTCTTGAGAGGGTGGTTGCCAATCCTTAAGTTGTAGTCAATCTTTGAGCATTCGTCCGCTTTTATTGCCGTCCGCATCCCGGAGTTTCATCGCTGGCACTTGCGTTCGGTTTTTCGCTCCGCTTCTGCGAAAAGCCTTCCACAAACCGCCGCCGGGGGAATCGATAGCGATGAGTGGACATTACTAGCTACGGGATTGTGGAAGGCGATCGGTTGCACCTCCAGCGGGGAGGAGCGATGCGGTTCCCTTCCTCGCTCCCGGATACCTCTGTGATACTCATGAATCAACCGGATAGCGTTGCTGCTAATCTTTCAGTCCAAGAAAAAATGGCATTGTGTGAGGAGGCGATCGGATATCGCTTCCAGTCGCGCGACTTGCTGCTGTCGGCGTTAACCCATGCCTCGGGTGCTTCAACTCGATTATCTTCCAATGAACGTCTAGAATTTCTCGGCGACTCGATTCTGGGAGCGGCGATTTGCGAGTTGCTCTTTCACAATCATCCCGAGTACTTGGAAGGGGAACTGACGAAAGTAAAATCTGTGGTTGTCAGCCGACGCTGCTGCGCTAAAGTGAGTCGTAACTTGGGACTTGAGCAATGCTTAATCGTCGGCAAGGGAATGACCACTGGTACTGGTGTTCCAAAATCTCTCTTATCGGATGTTTTCGAGGCGCTGATCGCAGCGATCTATCTCGATGGAGGCACGGAAGCTGCGAGAAAGTTTATTTATCGTTCAATGGAAGCAGAAATCCAGCTGGCGATCGAAGGCCAAATGGGTGGAAATTATAAATCCGCGTTGCAACAAAAAGCTCAACGCGACTTCAGTAAGACACCAACCTACAAACTGATCGATGAACGTGGGCCGGATCATAGCAAAATCTTTCTTATGTGCGCGGAAATCGACTCGCGCCGTTTTTCACCCGCTTGGGGCCGCAATAAAAAAGAGGCTGAACAACGGGCGGCAGGCAACGCGCTGGCCGAGCTACGTGGTGAAGAACCTCCCTATAAAGATATCTGATATAGCCTTGTCACTGCGAGGCTCACTTCGACTTCGAAGTTGCGCAAAAAAATGACGCGTAGCGAGATCGTCAAGAAGACCTACTACGCGTCAAGTCTAATCATTACCAGGATTACACACTCTGATTGCTGATCGCAGAGGCGAGGTTCTTACACTTCTGCTGGCACCACGAATGGGGCGCGGTATTCGCGAGTGAGCAAACGGTCGGCTTCCGGATTGTCGACGAAGACTTCCTTGGCAGGATCGATTTGCAGCGTCTTACCTAACTGAATGGCTAAGGTATCGGACGCAACTTTGTTCTCTGCCAGATGTTCCATGACGCGAGAAAGCGTTTCTTCGATATCATCCTTTTTCCATTGCTGCGCCAAGCGATCTTTTAATGCCGACGCGGGCACTTTA
>JBEGUT010000232.1:0-6523 GCA_041178745.1 Planctomycetota bacterium
AACGTTGTCGTTAGCCATACCTCATTTTGATCGCGTTGATTGCTTAATCAATAATGCGGGTGTGCATCCACCTGATACGCCGATTGAGCGGACTACAGCTGATGAAGTGGTCGAACTTCTAAAGATAAATTTCGTAAGTACCTATGTAGCTTCGATGGCAGTGATTGATGCGATCAAGAAAACTCAGGGAACGATAATCAATATCAGTTCCATGACAGCGGTGCTCGGGCAGAAAAACTCTGCGGCTTACGCGGCAACGAAAGGAGCTCAGTTAAGTTTTACGAAAGCACTTGCGTTAGAGCTAGCTCCCTTTGGAGTGCGCGTCAATGCAGTTCTTCCTAGCAACGTGGATACACCGTTGATGAGAGCTTGGGCATCGTCGTTAGCTGATCCGCAATCTGCGTTGCAGCGGATTGCCGAATTACAACCACTAGGACGGATGGCAAGCCCGCATGAAATGGGGAGTATCTGTTTGTTTTTAGCTACTTCGGATTCAAGTTTCATAACCGGACAGGGAATCATCGCTGACGGTGGAGCAAGTCTCGATTATTAATGGTCGTGCTCTTGTAGGGTGTGTGCCGCGGTCTGATGTTTAACGGCCGAAACCTCAATCCCATCCGATCGAAGCTATACGGTTGAAACTTTAATCCACCGACCGTAAACACACCGCGTGATGGGTACATCTTTGTCGACCCGCGCAACGGTGTGTTTGCCTCCGCCCACTCCGCTGCCATCCTCTCACTCGCCGAAACTCTCTTACGATGTATTGACCGTCCTGAGTTGGATGAAGTCGGTGGCTGCAGACACCCTACATCGACAGCAAGCACACCGAGTGTTTCGCCTCTGTCATGATGCAGGCGGAGTGTTCGATACTCTCAGTAGCCGGGACGGGGGTCGAACCCGTACGACCCTTAACGGGTCACAGGATTTTAAGTCCTGTGCGTCTGCCTATTCCGCCACCCGGCCGCTGAGGATAAGAATGATTGCGGTACCTTTAAAGTTTGCCGTTATGCAAAGTCGCATAACTTTAGCAAATCAAAGGTTTAAAAAGAGATCTCTAGGCGACTAGTTTTCTCACCTAGAGTATCCCACTGCCAAGAGGATTTGTCTAGGGCAGGTTGCTGGACGAAAGAGCGTTAGTTCTCGTCCGCTTCTGGGCTTGGGGAAGCCGTCTCGAGTGGTTCCCACGCCATATCCGTGCGACTATACATGCGCTCGACGAGCGAATTTAGCTGCTCGGAACTTCCCCAAAACCGTTGACAAATATCGGACAGATCAAGTTGTTCCAGTTCAATAGCGACAATTTTTTCATCGACGGGAGCGCTAACGATCGCAATGGGGATATCCATTTGCTCTCGCCAGTTTCCATCGCACAAAGTAGCGGCCTGACCGACTGGAGTGGCCATGAACAGACGTCGGGCACCACCACCATCACCAAGTGGATTTTCCAATTCCCGCACGATTTGACGGATACTTTGACCGGCTGTGTGTTGGAACCATACTTGTTCGAGCTTACCATCGATTAAGTCGGCATGCTCTTCCTTTAGAGTATTTTCAAGAGTTGCTAACAGAGGCGGGAAATCAAGTGCGAAGTTCGCAGACTCTTTGAAATGCTTGATGAGTTCGGGGTTTGCGGAGCCGATCTTGATTCCCGCCCCTTCTTCGCCGAGCACGAATTGAGTTGAAAGCCATCGGAAGGACTCCGAGACATGTTCCCGTGTCTTTTGGATGAGTTCCGCGAGTTGTATCCCCACGGTTTCGGGTGATGAATTCTTTAAATGGCTCAGCACATTTTGATTGGGTAGAATACTCGGCCAGAATGACCAAGCATTTTGCAGTTTGCTGAGCCTGCGTCGATAAACCTGCAAAGGTTCGTCCATCAACTGGATCGTTTGCTGCAGGATCTGTATTGCACAGGTATATCTCGCAATGATGATCCTCAGCTTTCGACAGACATTATCAATTTGTGAAGGTACTGTGGATTGTTTCCTCGGCTGTGCCGTTTTCGATGGTACGCAATCTCGATTACTATCGATTAGGCTCAGCCCTTCCAGGTCGTGCTCATGCTTTGCTTTTGACTTGCGCAGAGTTTCTTCAAGTTTCAATACTTGAAGATGAACGCCCGTGAGTAGCCCCACGACAATCTTGCAAGGTATCTTCGAGTCATGACCGGCGGAAATACAGCGTTTAAAAATATCTTTTACTAAATGTTTAGCGATCGGAAGCGTTGGTTCCTTGAACAAGTCCGAGCTTTGTGGATAGGTGGCTTTCAACGCATTTCCACAGCTTCGCATCCATCCCTCAGGCGTAAAATTCATATCCGAGATTAAGCCGCTCAATTGCTCGGAAAGTTCCTCCATAAACTCTTCACATTCAAAAAACACCTCGGTCGTCCTGGCAATATCTGGTTGTTGGGCTTGCGAAGGAGAGTGAGCCTTCTTTCTTTTCTCAGATTGCGGGAACCACTTTCTGCAGTATTCGCCAATACAGGTTTGCACAATCTCCGCCAGTTTATCCTTGGGTTCAATCGGACATGATCTGAAGGCGATCGTCCTTAGCCATGGGGTGCGCGAATTTTCCACTTTTGTTTCGGTTTCTGCGCGAGCCTGATCAAGAGACTGCCCGAGGCTGGTGCTGCTATCGAGTGTAATCAGTTGAGCGATTCCTTGGACGGCAACTCTTAAATCGTTTTTCGATTCCAATTGAGTGCTCGGGATACAGTAAACGCAATCCACAGGGGGTTTGCGCAACTTAGGATCAAAATCGCTTCCATAGAAAGGTGATTCTAAAAGTCCGTGATACTCATTTTTAGTGTTAAAATAATGAGCTAGCTCAATGAAGAAGCTTTTAGCCGCGGCAGAAGGAATCAAGTCTTTTCGTTCTCTACCCCCTGGCGCCGCCGTGGTTATCCCAATCAGGCGATAATTACTGATGTTCAGGTCTGTTAGTATATTGCGAATCGCAAATCCCACGTCACAAAACCAGGCGCTTCCCGCTCCACCGTGAGCCGAGGTTAGTAGGTAAATTCGAGGTGGTAATTCAGCTTCATGGTGGCTTACACTATGGTCAGCAACATTCTCCCCATAATCTTTTAGGCTCTCTGTGATTATTTCTGTGAGAACGTTACCAGCTAGCTTTTGATTATCGAGCAGAGCGACTTGGCCCAGCGGTCGGGCTCCACCGGTGGTAAAGCCACGGGGGATGTTGTAGAGCCAGCGACGACTGATACTAGTAAATGTGTTACTATCCGAATCCCGATAATAACTAGGGTCGCGCAGTGGAAGTATCAGTTTCTCACTTTGCGAAAATTCTTTTTTGGAAGACTGAGAGCAAGCGGTCATATCATCCGAATGACAGTCAATCATTAACCATTTGGTGTTCTCGTCAGGAACATCGGACTCAGCAAAGTAATCTCTAAGCTGAGAAAGTATCTGACAACCTGTTCCACCTAGACCAATGAAGATTCTTCGAGCGTGTTGCCAGGATCCATTGTTGGAATCAGGTAAGCGTGGAAGATTCTTAATTGGTTTTTTGGGTATTAAAACGGTGGAGTTCTTACCCGGAATCTTATTAAATTGCGAGGCGATACGTCGTCTCACTACATTCGCACGATGCGCAGTCGCATTTTCTTCCAGCGAAGGATCCGAAGATGTTTCGGAAACTGCGTCATCATGACAAGCCGATTGAAGATGCTCGATAAATTCAGAACACGTTGGATAACGATAGCTGGCTTCCTTAGCTAAAGCTCTAGCCAGTACAATCCTCTGCTGTTCTGAAACTGCATCTAAGCATGGTTCGCTATAGAGATGCTGGCTGGCTAGTTTTGCCATCGTCGAACCGTTGAAAGGTAGTTTTCCTGTCAAAAGTTCGTAGTAAACAATCGCCAAGCTGTACTGGTCACTGTGGCGTCCAGCACGTCCATCAAATATTTCAGGGGCTGCGTAGCAGGGAGTTAGGCCACCAACGCAAGAGATATTTTTCTCGGAGATGTTTTTGACAACTCCAAAATCGGCAACCTTAATACGATCCGCTACAAGCAAGAGGTTCGCAGGTTTAATATCGAGATGCTGGAGATCGTGTTTGATGGCCAGAAAGTCGAGAGCTTCTGCGGTATCTCGCATGTATCCCAGCAGCTTATTCTGCGGAATCCCAGGCAACCCCTCATGCAAGTACGCCTGATACTGATCGTACAAACTGCTTTCAGCCAATTCGGTAACAATTAACACACGGCCATCGAGAACCTCGATTCTTTCCAAAGAAAGAATAAAGGGATGCTTCACTTCACGAATGCGGTTTAACGATCGGAGTTCGGCCGAAGCGCGGTCTTCCTCCACTGTCCCGTAAATAAATTTGATCGCTTTTCTTAAACCACCTGGCGCATCGCAAAGCCATACCTCACCATACCCACCCGCACCCAATTTGCGGAGAAGGCGATAGCCTGGAAGGACTTCGGATTCCGGTGTCAGCTCAATAACAGTGGACATAGTGGATTACGATTTACGCATACTGGATAGAATTTTGAATCTTTCTTCAAACCCCCATTTGTCATTCAGGCGTCGGTATCTCTCGTAAGAGTTTTACTAGCTAGGCGAGTAATCTGGCGTGGCTGACGACAATATCACGGTTGGCGATGCGGTTCTATCAGCTCCGACGGTAGTGGTCGGGGTGGTTGATGCACCAAAGTAGTTTTGGCAAGCCAAATCTAGATATTCCTCTCTTAGCTCCTGAGGCGAACCCGAGTAGAGACAGAACGATTTAACCTGATGCATCAAATCTCTAGCGTGGCATCTTCGGAAAGGCCTACCTTTGATACGGTAGTGTTTTTCAACTAGGTGATCGAAAGCGCGGGGACGCCATTGATAGTGGAGTTCCTCACAGGCTCTTCGAAATAGTTTTTTAAACTCTGATTCGCTCGGATCTCCGATCTCAATCTTGAATGGTACTCGACGCATAAATGCCTCGTCGACCAAAGATTCTGGTTGGAGATTTGTAGAGAAAAGAACGGTTTGTTCGAAAGGAATCACGATCTTCTTACCGGTGGGAAGCGTTAAGTAATCGATGCGGTTTTCGAGAGGAATAATCCAGCGGTTGAGAAGTTCGGCTGGGGCGATCCGTTGACGTCCAAAGTCGTCGATCAACAAGCAACCGCAGTTACTCTTCATCTGCAGTGGAGCCTCACATGTGTTACTGCGAGGTTCATGCCGAAGTTCGAGATTCTCCATGGTCAACTCACCACCCACGACTACGGTGGGGCGTTTGATTCGGATCCAGCGGCGATCGTAACTGGCGATGTCGACAATTGCCGAGGAGTCCTGATCCGAAATTTTTTGGTGAACGGAATGATCAAATAATTTGATGATCATACCATCGTCGATGATCGATTGAGGAATCCAGACGCTTTGACCCATGGCAGCAGTCAAGCATTTGGCAAGTGTCGTTTTTCCATTGCCAGGAGAGCCATAAAGGAAAATTCCTCTCCCGCTATTGATGGCTGGTCCAATGAAATCCAACCAGGATTCTTCATACGTGATGTTCGCAAGAGCATCAATAAGATGCCCCTTTCGAATCGGTGCGAAATTTTTTCCCTGGGCTTCGACCGAAATCAAATACTCGGCCAAGGGAACCGGAGCAGGCCCAGTATAGATGAAACTCTTCTGGAGCATCTGAGCTCGTGCTCGACCGTTCTCCGTGAGACTGTAGTAATAGTCATTTAATGCTGCAGGTCTCGCATGCACCACAATCTGCCGAGTTCTCAGAACTCCCAGCATCTGATCGATCACAGCGAATGGTAAACCAGTTCGATCTGCAATGCGTCTGCCTGCTACTGTCCCAGACACCAGCAAAACTTGGCAAACCAACGATTCAATTGTCGATTCGCTTAGTCCGGTTTCTTCTATATTGCGAGGCTCCGCTGGCCAGAAAGCTTCCTCGAAGAAGCCTGCTGATACGGAGGCTGAAGACACCAAAGTTTCTTGTACTGCCATGGCGTGACCATTTTCAAAAGGCTGATATAACCGGTCTTACATCGCTGGAAACTTGTGACGATTGTGCTCTACAGTGCAATCAACCGTCTAGCAAATGTAGCTAACGTTTTATGCGCATACCGAAAGATTTCGGAATAAAAGGGTTAAACAGGTAATAGTCGCAAGGATTTGTGGTCGCTAAAGAGGCGCTGGGGCATGACTGTGATAGGACTGCCAGGACGTACAATCGTTAGTACCTATCGCAAACCTCATATCCAGTACTAACTGAATCTTTTCCAGCTATGAATTTCGACAGACTTTAAGGATGCCGTCCGCATATTTGTTAAGTCAAATCTATGTTTTCATGTCTGATACCAGAAGTATTTTTCTGATCAAGGCAGCACAGAAAAAGGTTAAAGCGAATTGCGGAATCATGGACGTTGTGCCCGTTCGTTGCTCTATGTGGTGAAAAATGTACGCTACGACAAACGACGTAAATTCTCCAAAAGTGACTGGTGTCAGCATCTTGCCTGAAACTGGTAATGCTGGAGTTAAGCAGT
>JBEGUT010000233.1:0-6520 GCA_041178745.1 Planctomycetota bacterium
CGTTTTTTGCAGTCTTCAATAGCACTGTAAGCCATGAAAGTCAGATTCGCAAACGTCCACATCGGGCTAAGCATGATCCAGCAAAGGTAACAGTTCCACCCTATCATCCAGATCTTCCCGAGGTCCGCCGAGACTGGGCTCAGTATTATGACAAAGTCGAGGAAATGGATACGCAGTTAGGTGGCATCCTCGATCAGTTAGAGTCCGATGGCCTTACCGATAGCACGATCATTTTTTATTTCGGTGATCACGGCAGCGGCATGCCTCGCAGCAAACGATGGCTCTATCAATCGGGACTTCATGTTCCTTTACTGATTCATGTTCCACCGGCGTTTGAGCATTTGGTTCAAGGCCATTTTCAGTCCGGCAGCACCAATGACGACTTGGTAGGCTTTGTCGATTTCGCCCCAACGGTGTTGAGTTTGGCAGGTGTTGAGATTCCAAACTATCTACAGGGTCGTGCGATTCTTGGTCCACGTCGAAGTTCGTCGCCGGAATTCATGGTTGGTTTCCGGGATCGTATGGATGAACGATATGATTCATCGCGTGCTGTGAGAGACAATCACTTTCACTACATACGAAACTGGATGCCGCATCGTCCTCAAGGACAGTTCATCGATTACATGTTCGAAACGCCAACCACGCAAGCATGGTACAACGCATTTCTCCATGGCAGGACGAATGAAGCTCAAAGTGTTTTCTGGAAAACGAAGGCTCCTGAGGAGCTTTATGATCTAAAACAAGATCCTTACGAAATACATAATCTTGCTGCAGATCCAGCATATTCTGAAATACTGCAGAAGATGCGATCGCGCCTGCGCGATTGGTCCATCACCACAACCGATTTGGGGCTTATGCATGAAGCCGAGGTATATCGTTTGAGTCAAAATAGCTCGCCGCGTGAGGTTGGGCTTCGTCGTGATCTATATCCAGTGGAACAGATTTATGATGCTGCCGATCAGGCGATGAGATTGAGCGCTGATCATCCAGAACTTCTCTTACCACTGCTTAGCGACTCGCGCCGCACAATTCGTTATTGGGGATTTCAAGGATTGTTATACCACGCCATTCTAGGGAAACGTATCGACACTGCTTTGGCTCGCCATGGACTGAAGGATGAATCGCCAATCAACCAGGCATTAGCAGCTGAAATTCTAACTCGATTCGGAACTGAGGAAGATCGCCAAGTTGGAATCGAGTTACTCCAAAAAATCGTAATGACAAATGACTCATCTCTTTTTGATAAACTGCAAGCGATGAATGGGCTAGACTTCCTTGAACTTAAGACACCGGAGATGAATGATTTTCTCGCTCGGGTTGAGCCCAAGGATAAACGTCAACCAGCACGCTACCAAGCTTATCTGGGCGACATGATCAAGCGACTTCAAAGTCATATCGAAAAATGAGTTCCTGCAGTCGACTGAAGAACGGAAATCCCTCGTAATGGCAGTGAGTAGAACTCGTATTTTTTGTATATGAAGAGTTCCCGAATTTCTGCCACAGGACTTGACTTGGAGTCCTATGCGTCTCAATTCTCGGTATGATAAAGATTGATTAATCCCTGCGATTACTACACATAAGTCATAGGATCCTTTGCAAGATGAAACGCGCGGTGAGAACTTTCTTTTGGTGCCTTATCGTTTCAGGCTTTTCTATTTCGGCTTTCGCACAATCCGATCACCTGAAGCAATTGCAGGAAACTGCGATGAAGGAACGCAAAGCGGACTGGGGGCACTGGGGACCGAACCTCGATAGCTACTCGAACTGGACATCTCACAGCAACCGTTTGATTCCGGTCTACACCTTCGGTATCGACCTTAAGAGCGTTCGTGGTGAAAAGAGCGTCTATCGTGATGCAGACAAGCTCAAAGAAATCTATGGACATGCACCGACCGAGACCGTTAATCCCAATGCAGAGTACTTTGATCAGACCGATATTTATCGCTTGCAGAAAATGGCGATCGAAAGCGGCAAGAAGAAAGTCATCTTGATGGTTTTTGATGGAATGGACTGGCAAACAACTCAAGCGGCCGCGATCGTTAATAGCCGTAAAGTCTATTTGGAAGGGAAGGGGAGTGGACTAAGCTTTTTGGATTACTCGCGCGACGGAGTTATCACAGACTACGGTTATATGGTTACTAGTCCTGCCAACGACGGCACGAACATGAACGTCGATGCACAAAAAGTTACCAAGCGTGGTGAAACGCTTGGTGGCTACGACTGGAAAACTGCAGGTGAGTTTCCTTGGTCAGTCTCTAGCGATTTGCAGTATCTAATCGGTAAAGGCAAAACCGTTCACGCCTATACCGATTCTTCTTCATCAGCAACTTCGATGACCTGTGGTATTAAGACATTCAACGATGGTGTGAATGTCGATATTTTTGGTCGACCGGTCACACCTCTTGCGGTTGAACTTCAAGAGAAGGGATTTGCAGTGGGCGTTGTCACCAGTGTACCGATCTCTCACGCTACGCCAGCGTGTGCATACGCCAGCAACGTGCATCGCGATGATTATCAGGACTTAACCAATGATATGCTCGGTGTTCCCTCTGTTTCTCATCCAGGAGGCCTACCGGGGTTGGATGTAGCGATCGGCGGAGGTTGGGGGGAGAATCGCGACAAAGATGGAGCCCAGGGAAAGAACTTTGTTCCTGGCAATCGGTATCTCACGGAAGAGACGCTGAGGAAGATCGATTCCAAACAAGGTGGAGCGTACGTGATCGCTCAGCGAACCGCTGGCAAGAATGGCAACATTCTCTTGGCCGAGAGTGCGCAACAGGCCATCGCGGAGAAAAAAAGATTACTGGGCTATTTCGGCACCAAGGGGGGCCATCTCCCATTTCGAACTGCTGATGGAAATTACGATCCGACGATCAGCGCGGGCACGAATCGGGGAATCGCCGAACCAGAAAATTATTCACCGGCTGACGTTTCGGAAAATCCAGCCCTCCCAGAAATGTCCATCGCTGCGCTCGATGTACTCGACTCGAAAGCAGACAAGTGGTGGCTGATGGTGGAAGCGGGCGATGTCGACTGGGCTAATCATGCGAACAACATTGACAACTCGGTCGGCGCAGTCTTCAGTGGAGCTAACGCATTCGCTTCGATCACTGCTTGGTTGGAGCAGAAAGGTTACTGGAAAGATACGGTCATCATTGTAACAGCCGATCATGGGCACTACCTAACGATCACTAAACCCGAAAGATTGCTGAGCCCAACACCGTAGGACGCTAATCGATCGCAGTTAGTTTTTGAATGTAAGAGCCGGTAAATTTTATTTGCCGGCTTACTTATCGACTGCTTTGCGGCCCAGATCTGGAAAGTCCGTGAAGACACCATCCACCCGAAGGATATTAAATAGAACGCCATGCAATGCGTCTATATCTTTCGACCAAGGAGGTAATTGATCCACTCGAACCGTGTAAGGATGAATCTTCAAACCAGCCGCATGAGCTGCCTCGACGAGTCCATTGGATGTAGGGATGGATGATCCTCCGGACCACTGGACGAGTGCAGTGATAGAGGGACCTACTCCAGTCGCATATTCTGCGATCGCCTTCATCTCCTGAGCAAAATCACTGCCATCTTTTAAGCCACCTAGGAGTTGGATCAGTTTTAGTTGACAACCCTTTGTCTTCAAGCGTTTCAGTTCGTCAGCTTCGAAACATTGAACATAGCAGCGACTCTCCGCTGAGTCGTACCCATACTTCTGCAAGACAGCCAGCACCTTTTCTCCCATGGGCTCACCTTTTTCCGTTTGATGGAAGGAAGGTGATTTCAATTCGACGTACAGTCCAACATTCTTACCGAGAGTTTGATTGATACCTTGTAGCAAAATGATCTCGTCTTCCAGTCGCATTATTTTTTGACCGAAGGAACCTGGAAATCGACTGGAGTACTGATTCTTTCCATCGCGTCCGACACGTTCCTTGACGCTCAATTTCTGAATTTCAGACCAGTCGAAATCGATCGCGTAATAGCGACCATCTTTACGACTGCGATCTGGGAACACTTCGCCGACGTTGGTCACATTGTCTAGATGGATATCATGCAACACAACCGGGACATCGTCTCTGGTCAACACGACATCTTGTTCGATGTAATCCGCGCCTTGCGCGATCGCCAGTACCTTGCTTCCTTCGGTGTGTTCCGGAAGATAACCACTGGCACCTCGATGTGCGATGATGATAGGTCGCCCCGTAGTCTCGCTCACCCCATCCACTGCTTCGTCAGCCTTCATGGATCGAATTACCATGCAGCTTGCTGCCATTGTTACCAGTAGAAATAAAGCGTTAGTAGTTTTTGTCGTACTCACGGAATACACTCCTCGAAAAACTTAAGTAGACCGAAAGGGTACTTGCTCAACGGGTTAGTGATCCAACCGATCATCCATGGAGCGTACCGCGAAACTTAGGCGATGCCAAGCAAGCATGACTCTGCTTTTGCCAAAGATGGGGAGCTTAACTATTACGTGTTAATGGAGGATGAAGATTGTGGGTTCGATGTGTTTTTATTCTTCCCAGAAATCCAGTCCCAAACATCCATCGTGAAACTAAATAAGGCGGGGACGTAGACCAAAGTGACTACTGTGGAAACGATCAATCCGCCAAGCAGAACGGCCCCTAATCCACGATACAATTCGCTTCCTGCTCCGGGGAAGAGAACCAGTGGCAACAATCCGAGCAGTGTCATCACCGTGGTCATAAAGATAGGGCGAATACGACTGCTCACGCTGTAAACGATCGCTTGCTGACGCGTTAACGATGGATCCTGCATCAGTCCAATCGCCTGATGCACAATAAGGATCGGATTATTGACGACCGTACCGATGAGGATCACAAACCCGAGCATCGTGAGCACATCGAGTTGCTGGGGAGCCTGACCGGTCCATATCAAGTAGTATCCGAGAAGCTTCAGACCAAGTAACCCACCGATCGCTCCTAGCGGAACGCTGAACATGATTACCAGCGGATAACTCCATGATTCAAAAAGGGCAGCCATCACTAAGTATGTGATCAACATCGCCAATAGCACATTCCAACGCAGCGCTCTCCAGGTATCTCGGAGCTTATCGGCTGCCCCTGTTAAGTTGACGCGATAGCCTCCTTCGAATTCACCTTGATCCTGCAAAGGCTTAATGATCTCCAGTTGAATTTTCTCTAAGGCATCCTGCAGTGCGATATTCTCTGGTGGTGAGATTTCTATCGTTACGGCTCTCTGTCGTTCACGATGATTGATTTGCTCAGGACCGCTGGATAGTTTGACTTCGGCCAACGCCGACAGCGGCACAAGCTGACCGCTAGGTGTAGCGATCGGTAATTGATTCAAATCCTGCGAATGCATCACGGAGGAAGCTTTAGCCGCAATTGCCACATCAATTTTATCACCACCTAAGTAGTAGTCGGTGGCGTAGGCTCCATCGACCAGTGCGTCGACAGCGTAGCCGATCATCGAGGCATCCATACCAAGATCGCGGCTCTGCAATCGTTTGGGAACGATATGCACTTCGGGGCTTGAAAGGTCGAGGCTCGGCACGGGTCTTGCTTGAGCAGCCGGAAAGACTTCCTTAGTCCTGCGCAGGATGATCCCACCAAGTTTGACCAACTGCTCAATCTGAGGCCCTGTGATTTCGACGTCGACACTTCGACCGCCGGTACCACCTCTTTCAAATAGACTCGACTGCCTAGCAGTTACCAAAGCACCTGGAATGGTACCATCTAATTGCCGTACCATCGGCACCAGCTTGGAAGCCTTGTCTGGCTCGATCGCCCGCAGGCCGATAAAGATCGACCGCCCGCGTGCCGAATAAAAGAAGTCACTTACCAATGGAAAAGGGAGTTCCTTCGCCTTGGGATCATCTGGATTCGTATTCCAGTAAGGCTCCATGGACCTCTCTACCCCAGCCCCAACTTCCATCAATTGCTCAAGACTATATCCAGGTGGTGGAAGTATGTTGGCGAACACTAGATTGCGATTACCCGACGGCAGATATTCCACTTTGGGCCAGAACCACCAGCTGCCTACCACCGCTGCAACGGTAATGCTGACCGCGACCAGTAACTTATTAAACACCGACTCCTGTATCCAATAGTTGATCTTTTCGATGAAACGCACCGTCCCATTGGAGATTCGTTGCATCCATCCAATGAAACCGGTCTGGATTTCCTTTTCCGCATCGATTTTCTGTGCCACAGAAAAGTCTTCTTCCTCCAATTGCATCGAGATTGTGGAGTTGCTTTTCAGCAGCCTTGCTGTCGCTACTGGTATAAGAGTTATAGCTACGATCAGCGACAGACCGACCGCTGCGCTGATAGCGATTGCGATATCGCGAAATAATTGTCCCGCTTCTTCTTGCACAAAAAGCACGGGTAAAAACACCGCCAAATTGGAGAGAGTGGAGGCCATAATCGCTCCCCAAACCTCTTGAGTCCCGTCCAGAGTTGCCTGCAGTACCGGCTTCTTTAGCACCTGAAAATGCCGATAAATATTCTCCAGAACCACAATTGAGTTATCCACCAAC
>JBEGUT010000234.1:0-6498 GCA_041178745.1 Planctomycetota bacterium
TTTGCTTCTTTGGCTTGGCTTTCGCGGTGGCTTCGGCGCCCTCTGCTGGCTAGCTGTTCCAGCAGCATTCATGGCAATTGGTCTGCGAGCTCGAGAAGAAGCACCTTTGCTGGGATTGATCGGATTGATAGGCGCGATCGGAATGACACTGGTCGTCATGTACATTCCCTTTTTACAAATCAATCTCGCCACACAAAATCGCTTCATGGCAATCTTTGATGTGAAGGCTGTAAGAGACCAGTATCGCCGTGCTCCGTGGTCCTGCTTACTGGCATTAATAGGCACGTTAGCTTTAGCGATACCTCTTTATCTGCTTCGAATCGAAGCAACGCCCGAAGAATACGTTTGGTTGCCCTGCGTATTCTTCGTGCTTTTCACACTTCCTGCCAAGTGGCTGGTGGGCTGGGCGATTTACCGCAGTGGCAAGAGGGGAAAGAAGCATTTTTGGTTGAGCCGCTACCCAACCTACATTTTCGAGTGGCTGGCCGTGCCGATTTATATCCTTTTCCTCTATCTATCCTTGTTGGTCGTCTGGGATGGAATCGCCAGCGTTTTCCTACAGCATGCCTTTCTGATACCACTTCCCTTTCGCGGCACATGATAAAGGTGTCGAAAGCTGTTATCTAGGCTGCGGCTTTTAATAAACGTCGATACTCTTGATAGAATTAGCACCTTGACGTCTGGCAGCTTCTAAGCATCTCTTAGCTGCCTGCACTAAGGCTTCGGAACGGAAAGATTTGTTCGGCCGTTCCACAGATGCCAAACCTGCGACAAGGCCTATATTTTTCGAATCCTTATTTCCCTCCTCAGCAGCTTCTTTACCTGTTTTAGGATGCTCGCAGTTTTCCAAAATCGCTCTCAACCATGGCATCATTTTCACTCGGTCGCCACCGAGTTGTACGATGATCAGTTCACCGCTTCCCATACTGAAGATGCGACCGGAACTCTTTTCATATCCAGCATCTGTCAGCTCCTGGCAAAGCGATGACATCCAGACTTCAAAAGAATGCGAACTTAGGACACTCGTCTTTTTCGAACTTTCTACTTCCGAGTTGTGTGGAGTGAACGAATCGATAACGATCAAGCTGAGAGCACGACCTTCGTTACGAGCACGCGTTAATTCACCTTCGAGAGTATTACTCAGAGATTGATCTTCCAGCGATTCAAAGAAATCTTCTACCAGCGGATGAAATCTCTCACGGGATTCCTTCGCCGAGATTACAGTCGATGCACTTCCTTCGGCGTCTAAGGATTCCTCAGACCTTTCTTCCGAATTTGAACCTTTTGATAGAGAACGAGGTTTTATAAAACCTGGCGTATCGGTCTCTAACGTAATTCGATAATCCGATTTCGAAGCCGTCTTGGCTACTTGGATCAATCCCCAGATAGGATTGTTCTGATCGATTCCATACTCCTTGCAAACCTTTTGTAGGTCGGGCATTTCTTGGCACATTAGTAACTGGTGAGCTAAACGGAAATTTCTAACCCACAGAGATTCACGCGACTCGAAACAAGCGACATCGTTGAGATAATCCTTACGTGCTGGATGCTCACTGCTAGCGTATGCCAATTCCCTCGACCAGGTAGAAGGATTGATTTGCAGGAATTCGGTTGCAACGTATTCAGGTTCCCAATGTTCCTTGATCGAGTGTTCAAGGATTTTAGACCAATCTTCATCGAGAATAAAACCGAGATGTGTCATCGACAAAAAGAAGCAGAGCCGATCAACACAGTCCTCGACCATTTCACTTCTTATGTTATCCCGCCCCGACTCATACAGCGGAATAGAAACCGCTAGGGCACCGATCGTCAAAAAGGGATGAGGAAATGGGTTTGCTTGTGCGATCCGATCTGTCACCGTAGAGACCAAGGAGAGACGCTCGTGAAGTTGAACCGGAGTGCCTCCGATAAGCCACTGGCAGACTTCCGGGGGCAGGGGTTGTACCCTCGCAACACGTCGGGCCAATGCGGCTTGTCGCTGGTCGGCTGTGAGTTCGCTGACAAACATGAACTTCGAAAACCTCTTCTAGTACTCAGCATTTGTGAAGCCTCCCAAAGCAAATTCTTCTGGGCGCAGGCTCGCCGGTTGGTGTTCGAGCGAAGACTCATCCGGAAAGGTTAGAAAACCCTATTTCTACCTCTATGGCGAGCTTAGCTTATGCGGAGACAGAAGTGCGAAAAGTTTTGTCAGTTACCCTTTTTTACCGACCAAAGGCTGAACATTTTCGCGAATCCAGATGTTGCGGAACTTTACGGGATTACCATGAAACTGCAAATGGAGTGAGTCTTTTTCCGGATGTGCCGAATATCGGGGTGGCTCCGACCATGACGTACCACCGGCGAGCTGGATATGGTTCTGAATTAAAACACCGTTGTGAACCACGGTTACATAGACAGGGCTTTTCAACGATCCATCAGGAAAAAAACGAGGTGCTGTAAAAAAGATGTCAAAGGTTTGCCATTCTCCAGGCTTACGCGAAACGTTGACCATAGGCGGCTGCTGCTTGTAGAGAGATCCGCACTGGCCATCGAAGTACGTCTCGTTTTCATAGGAGTCTAAGATCTGTACTTCATAACGCCCCATCAAGTAGACGCCGCTATTGCCGCGGCCCTGTCCAGTCCCTTCAACTTTTTCAGGCGTGGCAAACTCAACATGTAACTGGCAATCACCAAAGGGTTGTTTGGTATGAATACCGCCGCCACTTGCCGTAGCGACACCATCTTTGATTTCCCACAATTGACCATTGTGCCATGCATCTAAGTTGGTACCGTCGAAGAGTGTGATGGCATCACTCGGAGGTAAAGCATTG
Organism: Planctomycetota bacterium; assembly: GCA_041178745.1. GTDB lineage: Bacteria > Planctomycetota > Planctomycetia > Pirellulales > Pirellulaceae > JAFLCP01. Next base: position 2,811 of record JBEGUT010000234.1, read on the forward strand.
TTCCCAGGAGTAACCACCGGTGGCTTAGGCCACACGATTCCGCTGAGAAACTCTTGCGCACGATTCCAAAACGTCGCTGTTCCGACAACGAGGAGGGTGAAAAAAAGGGAGCGTAAGATTGTGCGCATAGCCAAGTTCCTCAGAGAATAAACAGCAATGGAGTGTTCCCTGCAGATCGAGCTAACTTCCTTGATTGAGCCAAGGGGAACAGCACTTATCCATTTACAATGTCAAAGAGATCAACCACAAAACCAAGAAGATCGATCCTAGAAAGGCGGTGATCCAAATGGCCGTTCTCCAACCTTGCTGCAAAATCAAATCCTGACGTTCATGTCGCGTCGCCGCGTAGACAAACGAGAAAACCACCAGCAATGGTAGAGCCAACAACAAGTAGGTAGGCGACATCTGCAGCGTCATAGGATTCACTCCATCCTTCAACCGGTCGGTGTATCGTCTTTCGATGGGTTGTTAGACTTTTTCCCCTTACTGGATGAATCCGCCGGCATCGGAAGCGGACCAAAAAAAGCATCGAAGATAATCAAGTAATTCATTAGCCCGGCTACCATGGTGTAAAGCGTGCCGATGTCGAAGCCAGATGCCAACTCGCGATTCCACTCGGAAAGTTTTTGGGCGGTAGGTGGCGCCATAAACTCATTCCACAACAACGGCTGATTCTTCGTATTTCGATAAGCTTGGATCACCGCTGGAAAAGTGATGATCCCAGAACCAACTTGACACAAGAAAGGCCAGCGCTTTTCCTCGACATCCCACTTGGCATAAACGACTTTGCCAGCGCCGATCAGCATCCCCAACAAGTAGATGGAGAAAACACAAAAAGAGAATAAAGCCGCTTTTCTGTATCGTCTTTGATAGAAATGACCTGCACCGGGTATCATCCATGCCCAGAAAGCAGCAATCGCAGGCACTTTCAAATCTACGGTCATCTCGTCAACAACAACCGTTTTAGACGGCTTATAAGTAGCCATACAAATCCTCAAAATCCCTCAAATAAAGCAAGGGCTCGATTGTAACACTACTCACTGCGAAAGCCATACCAGTAATAACCTGCAATCAAAAAGCAAAGGGCATCGGATGAAGTTCATCCAATGCCCTTTTTAATACTAATTGAGTTATCCAACTCGGTCTTACCCGAGAAGTCACTACCCGCGAATTGTTAGGGGATCCACACCGAGCCCCCCTTCGGTCGAACGTCTAACCTTCAAACAGGGCAGTTACCGCTTGGGCCTTGACCAACTCGCGGGGCTGATTGAGGTGGTTATAAACAATCGTCTCTGGAAAAATACCCAAAGAATGATACATCGTCGCGAGCAACTCGGTCGGATGTACGGGCTTTTCAATCGGAGCCGATGCTGTTTGGTCGCTCAAACCATATACCGAACCACGTTTGATACCAGCGCCCGCCACACAAGCGGTGTAGCAGTATGGCCAGTGATCGCGACCATCATCACTATTGCTGTTACCGCTGGTGCTAACACCTCGCTGTGGACTACGGCCGAATTCACCTACCGCGACCACCAAAGTGTCATCCAGCAAACCGCGTTGATCGAGATCATCGAGCAAGGTTGATAAACCGGCATCCAACATCGGAGCAGACTGATTTTTCATACGCTTGCTTAAATCGGTGTGGACGTCCCATGAATGATTGTCGCTGTTGGCAATCTTTGGCCACACAACTTCTACAACACGAGTTCCAGCTTCAATCAATCGACGTGCGAGCAAGCAGCATTGACCGAACGTATTGCGACCGTATCGATCTCGCAGTTTCGCAGACTCAGCACTCAAATTGAATGCTTCCTTTGCTCGCCCGCTACTGATCAAACTAAGGGCCTGCTGGTAGTAATCATCGAGGTCGAATTGAGACGTAGCCTTTTCGATATCCGGCATACCGGCATTGATCAGGTCGCGTAGCTTTGCTCGTCGCTCCAAACGCTGCAGCGAAACTTCTGGACGCAAACGGAGGTCTTCGACGCTGACTCGCTCCATCTTCGCCAAGTCCATATCATCTCCTGGCGGGAAGAGGTAATAAGGATCATAAGCGCGGCCTAAGAAACCAGCTGTTCCTGCTTTGTTGACCACGTTGCTTTCTTGAAGCGGTCGAGGCATCATCACGAAGGGAAGCATCGCAGCTTCGGGTGGTTTAATACGAGCGACCTGAGATCCGAAGGTTGGATAGTCTTTGGGGCTCGGAGGCTCCAACTGCCCGGATGGACTTACTTTGTCGGCCGTGTAACCGGTGTGCATCTGATAGATCGCAGCGGTGTGATTGAACAATCCCACCGGAGAATAACTCATCGATCGAATCAAGGTTACCTTGTCGGTGACCTGGGCAAAGTTAGGCATCAGTTCGGTGACGTCCATGCCGGGGACTTTTGTGTTGATCCGCTTGAACTGACTGCGGACGTTGTCTGGAACGTTATCCTTCGGATCCCACAAATCCAGATGGCTTGGGCCCCCTTGGAGATACAGCAAAATCACACTCTTGGCTTTGCCCCATCCTGGTCCACCACCAGTGGCTTCCGCAGCGCGTGTGTTGCGTCGCAGGAGCTGGTCAAGTGACAACCCCATCATCATCGATCCACCGACTGTCAGTAACTGCCGTCGCGAATACTTGGGACTTCGATCACAAGTGTCCTTGCCTGCCTGTCCAGGAATTACCAACATGAGAATCGCTCCGTGCGAAAGAGTTACGTATCAATTCGGCTCAATGAACCAAGAATATGTCAGCTTTGAATATAACTGTCGTTGACCGCTCGGGTCAACGTTTAGCCTAAACATCTCAGCAAGGGAAACTTCTTTTCCCCTATGGTAATGGATTCGGCGATCGCGGGAAACTTTTCCCGCCTTTTTGCCCAAATTCCGTACGAAAAAGCCTCTTTCGAGCCACTATTCAGTTGGAGTGACGCGGATTCTCCGGAAAGCGATGGTTTTAGGGTACCGATCCATTCGGATTAAGAATCGGTCAGACAACAAGACAGGCTAACTGGCGATCGGACGACTCCATGCCGGTAGCGAGACGATCGAATCTCGACTCGCGTAAAGCATTCGTCGACTTGCTCGATCCATTTTCGAACTATACCTCAATTCAATCGGTAGTGCTTTTGATGCGTTTAACTCTTCGCACCTTATTGGCTTTTTTAGACAATACACTTGAGCAATCCGATGCCAAAGCGCTTAGGCCCAAAGTTGAGGAAAGCGAATTCGCAAAGTTGATTTCAGCAAGGATCGTATCTTCACTGAAACAGCCACGCCTCAGCTCACCACCGCTGGATGAAAAAGGGGTTGGCTTAGATGCCAATGACATCTCGCAGTACCTCGACAACACTCTGCCTGCCGAGAAGGTTCCCGAACTCGAACAATTTCTCCTGCAATCGGATATGCAACTTGCTGAAGTAGCAGCCTGTCATCAAATCTTATCCGCAGCACTAGAACAGGATGTGAGTATCCCCGGCGAACTTCGACATCGCATTCGCTGCCTTGGTAGCCCACGCGAATTGGCGAAAGGATCGTATGCTGATTCTGAGGTCAGTAGTTGGCTTAAGGAGTCCGATGCATCAACGACAGTTTCTCGCACCGTTGGAGGAACACCAACCTCTGTTGCTTCTTCTGCGGAATCATCACTCGTCAATCAACCGAGTGTCGCAACCCACGCGGGAACCACACACCATCC
>JBEGUT010000235.1:0-6488 GCA_041178745.1 Planctomycetota bacterium
CTCGTCCCGAGATTAATCGGCGGGAGAGATCAAGAGGAGCGGCGGATTTACGAGCATCACCAACTCCTGGCCAACGCGATGCGATTCGGCGTCTGCGCGAGCGCACCGAGAATGGCCCAGTCCCTGCAGGACTGGAACATCGCAAGATTCGCGTAGGGAATATCGAGCGCGACTTCTTTATCAATATCCCCAACTCCGCAAAAGGCAAACCATCGCCGGCTGTTTTTGTCTTGCATGGAGGCGCTTCGAGCAGTGGTCTCGCCATGCATCTTAAAACGGACTTCACGGTGTTAGGTGCCAAAGAAGGTTACGTGACAATCTATCCCAGCGGAGTCAATGGCTGGAATATCGGGAGTCATGATATGTATTCCGTGAAACGCCGTACCAGTGACGCTGATGATGTCGGTTTCTTTCGATCGATGTTCGACCAGTTAATTGAAGAGAAAGTCGCAGATCCTCAGCAACTTTATGTTGTGGGAGGAAGCAATGGTGGAGTTATGACAATGAACTTGGTCTCCCATTTAGCTGATCGAATTGCAGGAGCAGGTGTCATGGTCGCAACTCTACCTCGTGCTGCTGAAAAAAGTTGGCCAAAACCAACCCGTCCCGTTCCTATCATCGTCATGCTGGGGACCGAGGATCCGATGAAACCGTGGAGTGGCAATCGAGATCAGATGAGCGCAGAAGAAACCGTCGCATTTTGGTGCCGAGTTAATGGATGCAACGAAACAGCCAATACATGGGAACTACCCGATCTCGCCCCTCGAGATGGCTGCCGAGTTTATGGCAAACAATGGTTAGGCAAAGCACCTGTCGTCTTTTATACAATGAAAGGCCATGGACATGGCTGGCCGATGCAGCGTAGTCGCGGTGCCGAAGGAACGGGAGCGAGCACGAGCGATATATCCGCACCAGAGGAATTCTGGGGATTCTTTCGCAAATCAAGATCCTAAAATATCTAGCTCACAAAAACATTGCTCGATGCAGAAAAGAAGCTAACGCTCGGATGATACCCCCTAAAAGTACACACCCTCCAACTCAAGCACGATTGCTCACTCTTCTGATGATACAAGTCTTGCCATGTTGGATATTTGGCGCAACGATTAGTTGCTCATCGTAATTCTACCATTATGCATGAAGGTACTAAGCTCTCAGATCTCGATAAGAACGAATCAGAAGTGAGGTAGAAACAGTCGGAACCGATTCAGCAAATTTTTTAGATTATGCTAATTCCGATGAACAATCGGGAGTATGTCTATATGAATCCATTCGACCCAGCCAATGAAGCCACGCATACTTTGAAGGTGCAACAACAGTTCATGTTGCACCAGCGATCGCTATTGGCCTATGTGCTTTCGATGGTGCCCAACCCAGAAGATGCCCAGGATCTTCTTCAGGATGTATTTCTGATCGTCTCCCAAAAGGCTAATACTTGGGCCGAGGGAACAAACTTCTTCGCTTGGGCTTGCGCGATCGTTCGTTACGAAGTGCTCCATTACGCCCGCGCGGGGAAAAAGCGTGTTGTACCCTTGGATGGCAATATCCTGGAATTACTGCACTCGGAGGAAACGCATCCCAGCAATCTCGACAACCAAATCGATCGCCTAACGGAATGCCTAAGAAGACTCTCACCGCGCTCGCGTGAATTGATCATGCTGCGTTATCACGCATCGCAGTTGCCCGAAGCGATAGCTACTGAAATCAAACGATCCGTGAATTCCGTCAGAGTTACTTTAACTCGTATCAAACAAACGCTGCGTGAATGCATCGAACAAAGCATTGCCGCGGAGGAGCATACATGAACATAAATCGTTTGCATGAATTGATCGAAGCCTGGTCGGAAGGAAACCTCTCCGAGGATCAGTCGTTGGAACTCAATACGGTATTGCGCGATTCGCAGGATGCGCGAGCGTTATTTAATGAAGCCACCCGAATGCATGGACTACTACATACCGCTGCCGATACTCTCGCAATGGAAACTGCTGCCCAAACAAATATTTCGCGAGTGAGCCCAGAGGTATCGTTTTTTCAGACAGCTATCGCTTGGCAAAACTGGCTTGGCCTCTTCGTGGGTTTATCGATTGGAATCGTCGGTGTCTCTGCAGTGTGGGCCTTTGCGACACCGGCGTGGATCGCTGTCTCCCGTCCGATTGCAAACTTGAGCAATCCTAGCTTCGAGGCGTCAGCCGATAGTATTCAGCATGGCTTCCCGGAGCGATTCGGACGCTGGGGTGGGGATACTGTGGAAATCACTCCATCTTCAATAGCCGAACCCAAACATCAATCGAATGTTTTGCGTTTTGTAACCGCGCTATCCGACCCACTAAGACCCAGTAAGCAAGCTCTAGCCTGTGACCTGTTTCAACTCGTTGATTTGCGTGAACTTCGGCTCCAGCGACAGGCAGAACAGGAAATGTCGATTGAATTAACGGCGAGTTTTCTCGATGATCGCGCAAACAATAGCCAGCCTTCGGTGACTTTCTTTTGCCAACTCTATCTATTCCGTGGTGAAGGTTTAGATATGCATCAGCGATGGCCCGAAGTAATCAGTGAAGCGATATCGAGCGGTTCCGCTGAGACGACCACACTTGGGAAAAGTGGTTGGCGCGATGTCACGGCCCGATGCCATTTCTCTAGCGATGCTGATTTCGCTGTCATCCATGTAGCAGCTCGTCCCAATCTCAGAGTGCCAATGCCCGACCGTTTGTTTATCGACCACGTTCGACTTATCGCAAAAACCCAACCTGTACTACCCATTCGCTTGGCAAATGAGAGTAGATAGTTGATGATCAATAGCATTCACTATTCTATTCATAAGAACAGAGCTGACGATCCTAAGTGCCATTACTTCATGAGTTCCTCAATCACTCAAAGTCCTCATTCCTGATTTATACGCATGAAAGTCAATACTCTATGAAGATACGGTATCTAACCGCGGCCCTAATACTTTTCTGCTCCGTTACACATACGACCTACGCATTGGATTATCCCTACAAGACCGATGAGCCACAGAAGACCGGATGGCCTTTATCCGAGGAAGAACGCGCATATATTCTTCGCCCGGAGCATGATCGTCGGCCGGGACGCGAAGCGAACAAGCACTTACCAGCTATGTGGCCCGTCGTACCGTCGGCCGGTAATTGGGGTGGTACCAGTTGGCTCGATACACATGCCAAGCTTGTCGACTATGTGAAAGCGAACGCGGGACCATGTGACGTTCTGCTAGTGGGTGACAGTATTACGATTCAGTGGGGAGACTCCTGGCGAAAGAATTTTCCCAATCTAAAAGAAATCAATATCGGCATCGGTGGCGACAAAACTCAAAACGTTCTCTGGAGACTCGACCATGGTGGAGTCGACGGACTTCAGCCCAAACTGATCCTGCTGATGATCGGCAACAACAATATGTTCTTTACGCCCGAGACTGGTGCTACACCAGCAGCTCAGGGGATCCAGATGTGCGTGAAGAATTTGCGAGACAAGTTTCCGACAACTCCGATTATCGTTGCTAAGATTTTGCCAGCCCATGCTCCTGGAAATCGTTTCTACGAAGACATCAAGAAAACCAATGATTCGCTCGACCTTATACAACTAGAAAGCGAAGCGAACGTGTTTGTTCTCGATCTCTGGGAGGATTTCACTACCGACAATGGCTCTATCGAGAAAGAACTCTTCACAGCGGATAATATTCATCTGACCGTAGAAGGCTACAAGGTCTATGCAACACGACTGCGACCGATGATCGAAGCTATCTTCAGTGGTAAACCTGTTCCAGCTGCAGCCAAGAAATCAATACCTTCTCCTGACAAGACTTTACCCACATCTCCACCATCCTCCAAGACAGCTCGCAAACCAATACAGCCTGCTGCGGGAATCGAATTAAAATCGTCAGCCGTGTTACGCTATCCCTACGAGCCGTACAACCAAGCCAAACTCGATCCACAACTTACCGGATGGCCGCTGAGTCCGACCGAACTAGCCTGGGTCGAGCAACCTGAATACTCGCGTAAGCCTGGACATGAGATCCAAAAACATCTTCCGGAAATGTGGGTTGTCACACCGACTGCTTCGCACTGGCAAGCCAAAGATGGAAGCGGTACAAATGACTGGATCATGCATCACGCGCGGTGTATTGAGAAAGTTCAGGCAATGCGTGAGCATATCGACATCGCATTAATCGGTGACAGTATCACACAGGGATGGGGAGGTGGTTGGGATGGTGCGCCCTTTAATGCCTCTTGGACGAAGCATTTCGGTGACTCAAAGACGGTGAATCTGGGAATCGGTGGAGACCGCGTCGAACATGTCCTGTGGCGTTTGGACCACGGCGCGATGGACGGCGTCTCACCTAAATTCATCATCCTGATGATAGGCGTAAATAACGCACCTCTGGTACAGGCCAATGGTGTTCCCGCTAGCGCTGTAGCGCAAGGCATCAAGCTCTGCGTTGAAAATCTCCACCTAAGATGTCCCGAATCAACGATTATACTAATCAAAACTTTACCTGCGTTTGATCCAACCAAAGATGTCGGGGCGAAAGTGCGTGAGATTAATGACAGATTGGACGAGCTCAAACTGGATGCAGATCCGAAGATCAAGTTATGTGACCTTTGGAAAGACTTCACCCATTCCGATGGCAGGTTGATATCAGATCTCTACTCCGACAAACATCTTCATTTGAGCCCACAAGGTTACGAACTCTTGGCGGCCAAGTTGAAGTCCTTTATCAATTCCATCGACGCCCCCTGAACGCTGCCGATAAAACCAGCATGTCCACAGTCGAGACCCTGTGCTTGATCATCTCCTTTTCGGATGCCTACCACTTGCAGAGGGCCAATCGGTCCTGAATTCAGGATTATACCCCCAAGTCACCGTAGCCTTTTCGATGGGAAATCGCCACAATAACTAGACTAAATCTTTTGAAGCGTAAAAAGTATTCTTGAATAGTTCAGAAAGTCCGTGGCATATCGCGCAAGGTACTGATAATGAAACCTCTCAGCATGATGCGATCCACTGCTTACCCTCTGCGAATCCTTCGCCTGTTTTTACTTCGTACCCTTCAGATCTTGCTCGTCGCCTGTACCGTGACACCAGGGGCCTTTGGCCAAGGGAACACTAATCTATCAGCAACGTCAAACGGCCGGATTGCGATGATGAGTCCGCAGTTTCAACCGGTAGCTGTTACGAGTCAGTACGTATTTATTACCAATACGCCTAACAATACACTGGACGTCATTGACCCGATATCGCAGCAGATCGTTCGCCAGATCGATGTCGGTATCGAACCGGTTGGACTGGGAATTCGACCTGATGGAAAAGAGATATGGGTCGCCAACCATCTGTCCGACTCCGTCTCGGTTATCGACCTTGATTCGAAGAGCCTAACGTTCTTTCAAGTCGTTCATACGATTCAGGATTTCGATCCCAAGACCAAGGCGACTCGTTTTGATGAACCTGTCGGAATCGTCTTTGCGAATAATGAGAAAGCATACGTTTCCCTTTCCTCTGAAAGTCAAGTTGCCGTGATCGATGTCGCAGCGCGAAGGATCACGAAGAGACTACGCATCGAAGCGCAGGAACCTCGCGGCATGGCAGTAAGAAATGGGAAATTGTTTGTGATCCCATTTGAATCCAACAATCAAACACAGCTTTCTGGTGGAAAGAAAGAAGACATCGACGGAAATCTAGTCACCTTTTACGCATGGAATCACTCGATACAAAATAACAATGTGTTATCGATTGGGTATGTCATTGATATCGTCAAGAATCCACAGGCTCCCGATCGCGACTTATTCATTTTTGACACCGAGAGCGACGAGTTGATTGAAACGGTTTCGACGCTCGGCACTCTTTTGTATGGCATTGCCGTGGATTCAATCGGTAATGTGTTTATTTTTTACACGACCAAAGATAAAACGTCGGCATTAGCGCTGAGGGAGAAGATAGATGAACCTCACAGTGAAAGCGGAGCCGATGCGGCGAGCGTTAGCCGATCGCAGCAAGATCAACGATTGAATGGCCAGCGGTTCAACACCTCTGAATCAAGCTGCGTTATGGGGACAACTCGGATTGGTACGTGAGCTATTAGAAAATGGAGCGGATGTCAAAGGAACCAATAGCGATGGCAATACAGCCTTGCATCTAGCAGCTTTCATGTGTCACAAAGAGGTAGTGGAATTGTTGATCTAGCATGGAGCGGAGTTGGATCGCAAGAACAATCGTGGCGAAACGCCGTTGGACGTTGTCGATGATACCTGGAGCGAGGACTCAGCCAGCTTCTATCGCCAACTGGGAGTCTTTTTGGGACTACCGGTCGATACCCGATATTTGGAACAGGCTCGTCCGCAGATTGCCGCGATGCTAGATTAAAAACGCTAAAAGAGCGGACCAGATTTTATTGATGAACCATTGCAAAGTCGGTGAAAAAAAATCACCTAACTCTCGATAGTCCATACTATACTCAATTTATTGATTCACATTTTTTCACT
>JBEGUT010000236.1:0-6472 GCA_041178745.1 Planctomycetota bacterium
TTTACGTTGAGAGAAAGGTTGGTCGAAAAATGGTTGTGCCCACAACCCTTCAACGCCCAGCAATGCGAGCCTCTTATCAGAGGTACGAGCAACTGCAATCCACTGAAGATTGCCAGTATTTCTTTCACTGTCCGTCAAGTCATTGCTATCGAGAACGACTTGTCCTTGCGCATTTGTCTTGCGTGCGAAATTTTTGGTGATGAACTTGGGTGGGGCCTTGCCGTTGGGATCGTAAAATTGATTGAATCCAAAGAATTCGACAGTGCTATCACCAATGGGTGCTCCTGTTTTGGCATCAGCGACGACATACAGTTGTTTCTCGCTGAGCGGTTTGCGGATGATGGCAGTGTCTTGAATCCAGACGAATGTCCTTGCCGTATGCTGATTATTATCCAGCTTGACCGTTACCAAATAGAGCCCGGACTTTTGGAGTGGGGTACTGATGTCGATTCGACGATCCCAATGATTTTCGCGAGGCTCCAGTTTAAGCGTCCAGTTAGCCACTTCGCCTCGAAGATACTTTTCATCGAGAGCAAGTTTCTGAAAGAGTTCAGCGGGGTTCTGCAGCGAAGGTGGATACATTCCTTCAATGCCGCCGAAAGTTGGCTTTTGGATACTGTTGGGATTCTTAAAGAACTGTTTGGTATCTGCAAACAGTTTTTCGATATCGATTTCGTAAGCTGAGAAGCTACCTTTCGTTGCATTGCGGAACAGCAAACTCAGCGTTGCTCCTTGCCCTGCGAGTTGCGTCCGCTGTGGGTCGAACTGTCCGCGAGGATCAACGATATTGCTCAGTTGGTCTCGATAGGTTTGATTCTTGGGATCGAGTTCCAGCAACCGCTTTAGGTTATCTGCCGCTTTGGTGTATTGTCGGCGATTGGAATAAATGGCAACCAATCGTTGTAATGCTTGTAAATGGATTCCATTATCGCTTTGGTTCGATAACTCCTGATAAATTGTGATCGGGTTGTAAGGGTCTTCTAACGTAAATCGCTGAATACCACCAGCAAGTCGCGCAATGGTTTCGTTATCGGCTAGCGTATGAATCTGAAAGACGCCTGTTTTCTCATCTTTAATTTCTTTCTTGTCTTCCTTTGCTCCGTCGAAGAAAGGACGAAGCAACCATGTATCTTGTTGCAAGGTGTCGACGGAAAACTGCCCGTTCAGAAAGTCGGCCCATAGCAGACGAGCTTGCAATCCCATAACAGAATGAGATTCGGTGGTTTGTTCGATGAGCCAGCGAAAACGCTCTCCATCGCTTGCGGCCTTATCCCAAGATTCAGGAGTAGCATAAAAAATAGGCTTACCCGCTGCATCGACCGGCGCAAATCGCGAGGTTCCCTCGTTAGGAGCTTCGAAGTCGAGATAATCGGGCGTCGTTTCCAGGTCACTCTTTTCTTGTAAAAGCCAAGCTTGACGACCGTTGCGATTTTCAAGAATCTCTTCGGCAAATTCAAGATATAGAGGAGCAACTTCACTCGGAGTTATTTTTTTCGCATCGACTGCCTCTAAGGCGAGTTTCATTGCCTTGGAATACCAATTCAGCGATTGGCGTCGATCTTGATCGACACAGTTGATCCAAGATCCTGTAATGCTTCGTGTCGGGGCACGAAAGAATTTCTGATCGGCTATGATCCCATAGTGTGGTGAGTAACGAAGGGATCTCGCCGCAATTTGTAATAAAGACCAATTGTCCGAGTGGGCATTGGTGGAGTCGATAAGCAAGCGATCGAGATCTTCACTGCGGTTAAGAAATCGAAGGCATTCCATCGCTTTAGATAGATCTAAAGCGACTTTATCGGAAGATGTTTGGCGATTGAGGCACAATTGCTGATATGCATTAAATGCATCACGCCAATTTTGTTTAGCATAATTCTCCTCAGCTTCTCGGCGCAGTGTTGTTTCGTCTGGCGATTGAGTCAGTCCCACCATGGCAAACGTTCCTGAAATGAGCAGCAGAGAAGCCAGTATCCAATAAGGTTTGGAGATCATGAGAAGGTACCTGACAGGGTCGTTCTGGAGATGCTTTGTTGTACCACGGAAAAGAGAAGTACGGGGATAGACGCAGCAGATTAAAGTTCGGTTCCCGGTCGTACGAGGAATTCGCGCGGCTTGCCATAAAGGCCGCAACTTCGCTGGTAGTTTAATAGAGAAGGGTTACCCCTGAGCCAAAAGATTGGAAATATCTTATGGTTCGGTGGCGAACTTTTATCAATAAAGTGCAGTGGTGAAGGTGTAGAAGAGTGTCAACGCATCACCCAAGTTCATTGTAAAAATTTCGTAGGTCGTAGCACGACCGAGGGAGGTTCTTTGGGAATCGGCTCGAATGAAGCCTCGTACTAGGGTTCGTATTGGGTGACCTCGGAACCAGCTCTAGTGCCCAATCCACGCCAAGTTGTCAAGTCGATGCTATTTGCCATCGAACGAACCGAGCCGTCCATATAAATCGCGTTGACGATTCCAGTGTGATAGCTCCGAGCGGTGATGACACCGTAGGTAATCGCTGTTGTTGTGGTCCCTTCACGCATACTTGTGACATTGATGTCGTACACCGTACCTCCTAGGACATAGGGGACCAATGTATTCGGAGTGAAAGTCGTCGTGAATCCACTATGTATTGCTCGGCCACAAACCCATTCGGTGTGGCCGCTGGTAGCCGACCATGCCCCGCCTTGAATGTAGCTGCTGGCTACATCTTCCGGTCGCATCGGAGCTACCGAAGGCATACCTGCAACATCATGGAATCGGGGTGTGAACGCTTTCACTTCGCTGATCCCAATCGTGTTGCTCAACCCATCCATGAAAGATGCAGGACGAATGCGTCCGTTAGACCCAAAGGCTCCGCCTCCATCCTGGCGGTTATTGGGATTGTAAATCAAAAACGAACCCACATTTAGCGCGTAATTCAATGGATAATGTTCGGGTTCACCCGCCGCGTTCAACCTCGCTGTGTTGTTGACTTCGCTCGGACACAACAAAACGGTGATGCGCTGTGCCGCAATTCCGTTGGGAGGAAAGTTGGCCTTGTTGCCAGCAGCATGATAGCCGATAGAAAAATTGATGCGGTTGTACTCGTTGGAGCCTTCCAAGTAGGGAAGTAGAAAAGATTGAGCAGACCAAGGTTGGCTGGCTGATCCACCGATGCAAATGTTGGCAGGAGGAAAGACCTTATTGGTGCTTTCGTAATTGTGAAGCGCCAGAGCGAGTTGTCGCATGTTGTTCTGACAGCTCATCCGCCGAGCGGCTTCCCGTGCAGCCTGCACGGCCGGTAGTAAGAGACCCACCAAGATTCCGATAATCGCAATCACTACCAGAAGCTCGACTAAGGTGAACCCTCGGTGTCGCTTGAAGCAACGTCCACTTTGGGATGAGATCTTCAAGGTGCTAAGGCTGTGTGCTTGAGCGTAAAACATTTTGTTTCAACTCACTGTTGTTGAGGGTCACTATTACTAATCGTGTCCGAATCAACTGGACGAACAGTTCTTGGTATCAACTGGAAAAATCAGCTTGCTAGTTTGATCCTGTCGACTAAGTCGACGAACGCCTTTTTCGGGAATCGAGGCTCAGTCAATCAGGAATGAGATCTGGGTAATTCGTCTCGAATCGGCTTTCGAGTAATGTCCATTTCCAATCTCAAACCTGTACTGTTCGGCGGCGTTCCAAACGCAGACTGAATCCTTGTTGAGATGTAGTCTCATTAGAAGTTTAGCCAAATTGGTATTTTCGACAATGGTGTTTGTGAAAAATAATTTTCAAAGGTCCTAGAAACCATCATTTAGGGTGGTTTTTTGGGGTTGGTGTTATTTGCTGGACGACTTTTCCGGGAGGGGTAGATACAATGGCTTAGACGCAAACACTTTGTCTACTTTGGCAAAAATCCCTCCACAGATCCTTCCTTATCGAGTGCCTTGTGATGCGACGAAATATCCAGCTTGCCGCGTTTACGTTGCTTGGAGCCGGGCTGATTGGATCGGTGTTTACGACTCCACTTTTTGGTGCCGATTTTTCACGCGATGTGCGGCCGATCCTTTCGAAGTACTGCTTTCAATGCCATGGACCGGATGATGCGAAGCGGCAGAGTGGGTTACGGCTAGATGATCGAGCCGATGCGGTGGTACCCGCAGATTCTGGTGAGAAGGCTATCGTGCCGAGCGACGCTGCTGCGAGCGAATTGGTAAAACGCATCTTGTCGGCAGATGCCGATCTAGTGATGCCTCCGCCAGAAACGAAAATGGAACTCAATGACGAGCAGAAACGGATCCTGCAAGAGTGGATTGCCGAAGGGGCTCCTTACGCCGAGCATTGGGCGTTTAAGGTACCCGTGCGACCTTCGTTACCGAGTCCCAGCGGAAGCCAGTGGGCGAGCAATCCGATCGATTTATTCGTGCTCGATAAATTACAACGGCTTGGATTGGAGCCAACTCCTCAAGCATCTCCAGAAACGCTTTTGCGAAGAGTCTATATCGACTTGATAGGTCTTCCTCCAACGGAAGCGGAAGTAGAAGCGTTTTTAAAAGATCCTTCTTCGCACCGCTACGAGCAGATTGTTGAGCGACTATTGAGTACGCCGGCTTACGGTGAACGATGGTCGAGGCGTTGGCTGGATCTGGCTCGGTATGCTGATACCAATGGATATGAGAAGGATCGAGTTCGAAACGTTTGGCCTTATCGTGACTGGGTTATCGATGCTTTGAATTCCGATATGCCCTTCGATCAATTTACGCTTAAGCAACTTGCGGGTGATTTGCTTCCTGGGGCCACATTGTCAGATCGTGTAGCGACGGGGTTTCATCGCAATACGATGCTCAACGAAGAAGGTGGTATCGATCCGTTGGAGTTTCGTTTTCATGCGATGGTGGATCGAGTGGGAACGACGGCAACCGTTTGGATGGGAATGACGGTTGCGTGCGCGCAGTGTCACAATCACAAGTACGATCCAATCAGCCAGCGTGAGTATTATCAGATGATGGCTTATCTAAACAACGCAGATGAGCCGGAGATGGAATTGGTTGACGAGCGATTGGAGCAGCAAAGAAAGGAAGTGCAAACACAGATAACGAGTTGGCAAGCGACTGCAGCAACTCGTTATCCGGTCGATTTACCGGAGGTGCAGTGGTTACCGGCGGATATCAACGTTTCAGCGTCGGATGGTGGAGCTACTTTTCAGAAACTGCGAGATGGTACTTGGCTAGTCGGTGGCCAGGTAGCTGATAAGGATATTTATCGTTTGAAGATTAAGTTGCCTCAGAAAGAAGGCTGGGTGACTGGTTTGCGATTGGAGACATACGCGGATGGCAGTTTGCCGAACTCAGGGCCTGGTCGAGCACCCAACGGCAACTTAGTGTTGTCGGATATCAAGGCGAGATTGCCTGATCCAATGAGTGTGGGAACTTCAGTTGAGCTTCAGTGGAGTGGGGCTACCACGAATCATACTCAGAGCGGCTTTTCCGCGGAAAACGCTGTGGATGGAAATCCGAAGACGGGTTGGGCTCTGGATCCGATTCCACAATTAGCCAACTGGCAAGCGACTTGGTACGCAGCTAATCCAGTTTATCAAGCTGGTGGTGAGCAGTCTGGTACCTTGGAGGTCGATCTCGAACAGCTTTATGGTGGACAGCATTTGATTGGCCGTTTTCGTTTGTCGCTCGGTTACATGATCGCTGAGAACAAGCCGGCTGATATCGCTGCGGCGACTCGTGAGTTGACAGCGAGATCTTTGGACAAGGCGTTTGCGTCATGGCAGCAAGCGTCCGTGGTCAATGCGGTCCGCTGGCACGCCGTTGCTCCGATGTCCACAGAAGCCAATATGGCCAAACTGCGACAAGTTGATGATATGGCTCTACTCGCCGAAGGAGATCAATCGAAACGCGATTGGTATCGCTTGAATTTTGCTGCGCAAGACAAGCCTGTGCATGCCGTGCTAGTCGAGGCGATTCCAGATGAGCAACTTCCGAAGAAAGGGCCCGGTCGTATTTTCTATGAAGGTCCAGCTGGGGATTTTTTCCTGAGCGAATTGACAGCGCAAGGAGCGGGACAAGCTTATGGCTTCGCGAGTGCTGAAGAGAGTTTCAGTGGTGGTGGTAAAGCGAGTGCCGCGATCGATGGCGATCCATTGACGGGGTGGTCGATCAATGGTGGTCAAGGCAAACGTCACTTTGCCGCGTTTCGTTTTCAGCAACCGATTCCTGCGGGTCAAGCTATTGAGTTGACGCTTCTATTTGAGCGTTATTACTCGGCACCGCTTGGAAAGTTCCGAATATGGTTTAGCGATAGTGCCAATGAGAAACTGTTAATGCAATTACCTCCGGAGTTTTCGCCTGCTGAGACGGCTAGCGATCAGGCTTTGGCAGAGAAGCTGAAGCAACAGTACGGTCAGCGAGAGTTGTATTTCGCTAGAACCTCGTCACTGATGAGCGTGTGGAGAAATCAACTTGAGCAGTTGCAACAAAAAATGTCGGCTACGACAACCGCT
>JBEGUT010000237.1:0-6470 GCA_041178745.1 Planctomycetota bacterium
ACAGCGTTTTGGTCATGCGGGTTAACTGGTTCGCGTTTGAGGAATACCCGCTCACCGATCGAGAGTTTATCTAGATCGATGAGACGGTCATCAAAATCCTCGCCTACAACTCTGAAGGTAAATCGGTGAATACGATTGGATGGCGACCAGTTGTCAGTTAAGTCTGATTCCGTGAGTATGTCAACGAGATCACCATCACTTCCGATCTCTTCCGAGAAAGGGGATTCTGCTGAGGGAATAAATGATTCATCCGGTAATATGCCGAGTACCGGTTCACCGGTCGTTATAGCCTCCAAGGTCATTGCAAAGTCGTACCAAGCTAGATTGAACTTGCTAGGTCGTAGAAAAAGACTTTTACCACTAGAGCGTTTCACGAAGACGCCATCGGAATACCAATTAACGTCAAGGACCGAGCTTAGTGCATACTTTTTTGCCGATAATCTACCCTCTAGTATCAAGTGTTTATCTGCTCTTTTGAGATCACCTACTGCAACTGACTTTAGGTAGTGATCGTTACCCAGGGCAATTCCCGCAGGTCGCTTCAAGGCAACAATTTCGAAGACTTCTACATCCTGACACTCAAAATTTTCCGGAAGTTGACCTCCTTGCATCTGTTGCAAGATGTTCCATGCAAGTCTCGCTAGTTCGATACGAAACTGCTGATCTTTTGTGAATTGCAGCGTCAGCCCGAGGCCTATAGCTATTGCACTAAGACGTTCGTTTTCTTTTGCATCGTAGAATCCATCCGAAATAGCTTCATCAACGACTTGGTTCAGTAACGCAGTCGATTCACGTTTGAGAAGTTCCTCAAGCTCCGAATTTGGTATACCAGTTTGTGCGGCGAATGCTTGCAGTTTACTACGCTCATTTAGGCTTAGGTTCCCATCTGAAATCGCTTTTCGGATTCCCTGGAGCAAGGTTTCACGATTTCGAACGTTTTTCTGATTTTCACGAATCTGCAGTTTCTTGAGACGCTGCTCTTCGGCGACACGTTGACTGCACATTTCACGAATAAAAGAGATATTTACTCTGGCAATAGAGACCTCCTGATTGCCAGTTAGTTCAGGGCTCAATACCGTCGCATCACGTTCGATCTCCCCTCGTGCTAACAGGCTGAGGAACTCGCTGTCTGTAATGGGACCAACCATTTTTGAGCCGAGTAAGCCGAGAAGTTTAGGGCGTTCGTAGGTCCAACTTGAAGATAGTTTCGAAGCAATAGAATCTGTACGATTATCATAAAGCCAAACGAAGTTGTTGCACTTTGGGCAACGCACGCGCTTTCCCTCTTGGTCATTTCGAAACTTCAGCGACTGTTCACAGAAAGAACAAACGAAGATATTTGATATGTCTTCAGGATTCATTAGAGGTTTCCGACTACTGTTTTATTTTTGTAGAATACCAGCAGAAACGAATCTTGCCGCTTCTTCGATATGTTCGGTCTCAATCAAATCAGAGCCAGCTAAGTCCGCAATTGTCCGAGCTACTTTCGCTAGTCTGTCATAAGTTCTTGTTGATACGACGGCGCGATCAGTAACCTCTCGGTACGATTTCTGGCCGTCCTCAGACATTTTGCAATATTGGCCTAATTGCCCTCCGGGGATCGTCGCATTACATGAGATTGCCGTGTCTCGAAACCTACTTGCTTGTAGGGTCCTGGCTTTTTCAACTCGCGATCGAAGTACCGCTGACTCTCCTTCTTTGCCCTCTGAAAATCGCTCCTCCTGCGTCAGTGGTTTCAAAAAGACCTGCAGATCGATGCGATCAAGGAAGGGACCGCTTAGTTTTTTCTGATACTTTTCAATCGTCTTGCTATCGCAGTTGCATCTAGGATCTCCGGCATACCCACATGGGCACGGATTCATTGCGGCAACCAGACAGAACCGAGCAGGAAATTCAAGTGATGCAGACACACGTGTAATATTGACGCATCCATTTTCAAGCGGCTGGCGCAATGCCTCTAATGCATTGCGTGTAAATTCAGGAACTTCGTCGAGGAAAAGGATTCCATGATGTGCCAGGGTAACTTCGCCGGGTTTGGGGACCCCACTTCCTCCCCCTATTAAAGATTGCATCGATGCGGAATGATGAACCGATCGGAAAGGGCGACGAGTTACTGCCATTCCATCTTCACTGAGTAATCCCATTGCTGAATAAATTCTCGTCAACTCGACTTTTTCGCCGTCCGTTAATCTGGGAAGGATTCCTGCCATTGCACTCGCAATGAGTGACTTTCCTTCGCCCGGAGGTCCAACCAATAACAAGTTGTGGCCACCGGCAGCACTAATGACAGCTGCTCTCTTAGCTTCAATCTGGCCTTTTATCATACCGAAATCCGTTGCCTTATCTATGTAATTAGCAAAACGGATTGGTTCGCTTAGTGCATTATTGAGCCGACTAACGCCACGAAAATAATCCAGTACATCATCAAGACTGTCAGCCGGATAAACACCACAACCTTCGTGTCCTGGTTTAGCAAGAATGAGAGCGCATTCTTTCTCATTACCTTTTGGGACAATAATCTTCTGACCAGGTTTAAGTAAGAAGGCGAGCGACAATGCTCCAGGAATTCGTCGAATCTCGCCATGGATTCCGATTTCACCAAGTAGAACCAATTGCTCTTCTTTAGCTTGTGCTAAGTCAGGCAGTAAACCTGCGACCTGCAACATCATTACCGCAAGTGGAAGATCTAGCCAAGTTCCATCTTTTTCAAGTGCAGCGGGGGCAAGATTAATTAAGATCTCAACAGGAGAGTCCGGGATACGTAACTTGCTAAATGCTCCTTGGATTCGTTGTAGGGCTTCACGAACTGGTCCCCGTGTCATGCCAGTAATTGAGCAGCATTCGACAACTGGACGCGGACGTGATAAGACAGATAATGCTCTTCCTTGCAACTCAATAAGCGTTCCATTGATTCCGACTAACACACCACCGAAAAGTGTATGGTCTCTGGAAAGCAGATGGTCATGTAATCTAAAGCCCAAAGGAAAATACCTCATCCCTACGTTTGGCAAATATGTCAGTAAAAAATTAGTCGTTTAATATATCACCGACCAATGCTGAATAAAGCTAAATCATGGGAATAAGGTTGGATCTGCTGACGGAAAGTACGATTCCCTGTGGAATTATTGAGAAAGAGAATGTTTCATCTCATATCGCAATCAGGTTTTCTCACGCTAACATGGTTCTCGCTATCAATCGAAATGAATAGGCTGCAGATGTCTTAATGATGAACTTCATTAAGCAGAAATCACGCTGAGCGTGTTTCGATATGAGTTGTGGATGCAATCGATTCGTTTGTACGATGAAAATAGAATTCCCGAGCCACTCCTCACTCTGACTTCAACCCCATGGTATTGATGGAGATGATTTTGTAGGTGTGGGGGTTGGGAGTGGGGGCTTGGGTGTCGAGGTAGGTTGTTTCGGTAAGGGGTTGTGGAGGAGTGTCGCTGTATTGTAAGCCCTGGAAGAGAGCGCGGCCGAAAGGGTTTTTGGATGGGGCGGTGATGGTAGCGATATGGTTGCCGTCACGATAAATTTCAAACGCGGCAAGGCCGCTTTCTAAATCGCTCTCCGCTTTCCATGTGATCCGCTTACCCTCTACCGATATCGAAGTGGCCTTGGGGGGCGCGGTCGTGTCGAGCACCTGCGTGTCGGTAACATATTGCTGCCACAACTTTGCCAGTCGTTCATCGAGATGCCAACTCGATTTTAATTTGTCTCCGGAATAACTCTCGCTCGATGAAGCTGCTGTCGAAAGCGGCTCGCTGTACCAAGCGGAGTTCAAATCGATCGGCCTTAACTTGTTGCTGCCATCCTGCGAAAGTCGAGCAGCTAAACATGCATCGAGCCACGGTATGGCCAAGTATCGAGAATTGCCACACTCGTGACTGGTCAGCGGATCCACGGCAACTCCAATCAGTCCACCTCGGCCACGCACCGCTTCAAAGAAATCTCGATTGGCTGGCCACACACCCGCAAAACGACCCGTCGTTTCCGATACCCCTTCCTTCACTCCCAAATTACACATCATCGGAACTTGCAATGCCGCTTCCCCCAACTCATGAGGCTTGATCGTGCTCCGCTTTTCATCGGCCACTAGCAACGGTACGCCCGAGCGCAACCACGCTGCGGCCACTCGCTCCGGATACATCAGCACCATTCCACCACACCAATGCCCACCACCACTATGCCCCCACAACGCCCAAGGCACTTCGGCAAGCTCCGGATGACCACTCTGCTTCCCTAGATCAGTTAGCGCGCGCATAAAAGTTTTCGCGGAACCATTGCGAGGATCACACCACATCTGGCATTCCGCTTTCTCAGGCTGCTCATACGCCGGCGCAAGCAACGCACAGGAATGCTTCTTGGCAAGCGCTTGCCAGTGCAAATCATATGCACCCGTCAAACCTGATTTGCAGGATCCCTCACCACATCCATGCTGATGCACAATCACACCACGCAACTTGCTGACGCCTGTTGGAATCCAGACCGTATAGTTCACTCCAAAGATCAATTCCTGGGGCACCGCATCGTTGGAAGAAGAGGTTTTAGTTTCAGGATTCTTCGCTTCAGAGTTTTTGTTATCAGCGTCTTTGGTTTCAGAAGGGGCTTCATATCGAACGCGATAATAAGGAGCCTCGGCTGGAGGGTAGACATCGTAAGGTGGTTGCTGCGCTCGAACCAACGTCGCGCTGTCAACCATCAACACAACACCGAGCATCCACCATCGATTGTTAAACATCTTCAAGTCCTCTGGTTCGTCCAACTCATGCAGCAACGATCGAAGCATATTAACGAATCTAGGATTCGAGTTCGAGTTGAGGGTCATGGGAGGACTTTTCGAATCCTCGCCTAGCGGCTGCGGGTGAAACGAGACTCAACTGGTGGCTGCGGGGGATACGAGTCCGAGCTAGTTTTTTAAAGTCTTCCCACGCGGAAATGTGGGATGGATCTAATTTGCAGCGAAGAGGATCTCAAACGAGATCCATGACAGTAAAGCGTCTGACAAAAAGAATAAAAGGGTTGCCTAAGTTACCTAAAAGGTTCTTTTTGGGGGTTTTTAGTCACTTTTGTCCTAGAAATCCCCTTTTTTTTTGACTTTGATGGGCTTAAACGATCCAATCGTGCGCTGATAACAAAATAGGGATATTTTTCCTCTTTAATTTTTCGGGTAGGCATGAAAGGAACCGGGATATGTTGGAGCTCAAGTTTCCGCGTCTACAGACGAATTGTGCAGGTTCAACTCGACGAGACTTCTTGCGAGTGGGTGCTCTTGGAATGGGTGCCCTGACCCTATCTGACTGCCTGCGATCGCGGGCCGAAGCAGCTGCCGCAGGTGTCCCGGTTCGCAACAAATCCGTCATTTGGTTATGGCTCGGCGGTGGACCAACCCACGTCGAAACCTTCGACCCTAAAATGACCGCTCCGGCAGAATACCGTAGCGTCACCGGTGAAGTTAAAACCAATGTTCCCGGTATCACGCTCGGCGGTAACTTTGAACAAATGGCAAAGGTCGCCGATAAGATGGCCTTTGTTCGCTCCTTCGCACACACCAACAGCGGCCACTCCGGTGGTACGCATTACGTGATGACCGGATACGACAATCGCTTGGCTGATAACGGCGCCGTTGCCGATCGTCCTGCTGTCGGCTCCATCGTCGCTCGCGTTCGTGGAACCAATCATCCTGAAACAGGTATTCCAACTTACATTCGCCTCGGTGGTATCTACGCCGACGGCCCAGCGTTTCTAGGAACTGCGTTCGCCCCGTTTGATCCAGCGGGCGAAGCGAAGAAGAACATGGCGTTGTCTGTTCAAGAGCCACGACTCGATTCTCGCCGCATGTTGCTCAAGGGTCTCGATAACGTTCGACGCGAAGTGGATCGAAGCGGTTTGATCAAAGGCCTCGATTCGTTTGACGAGCAAGCGTTCAACATCATTCTCAGCCGCTCTCCGCAAGCCTTCGACCTCAAGTACGAAGATCCTCGCGTCGTTGATCGATACGGCTCGGGTCTCGGTCAACAACTGCTGCAAGCACGTCGATTGTGCGAAGCAGGTTGCGGTTTCGTTACCGTTAGCTTCGGCGGTTGGGATATGCACGGCAACATCAAGCAAGCGATGGATCAACTCGCACCGCAAGTTGACCGCGCTGTCGCTGCCTTGGTCGAAGACTTGGCACTGCGCGGCATGAGTGAAGATATCTTGTTGGTGATCAGCGGTGAGTTCGGACGTACTCCGAAAATCAATGGTGGCGCTGGTCGCGATCACTGGGCACCGCTGAGCACCTTGGCCTTGGCTGGTGGTGGACTTCGCATGGGTCAGGTTGTAGGTGAGTCGGCTGAGAAGATCGACGTGCCCAAGACCACGGCCATTACTCCCCAAGATCTCTTGGCTACCGTCTTCCAAGTTTTGGGAATCGAGCGAAGAATTCAATTTACCAACCAAGCAGGTCGCCCGACTTACATGGTCGAGAA
>JBEGUT010000238.1:0-6467 GCA_041178745.1 Planctomycetota bacterium
CTTTTATCCCATTTGGGCAAACTTTACCGCCTCACGGCACTTCTAGATCGCTCTGTCGCATCTAGTAATCGAACTCAACTCGACTTGAGCTTCGATAAAGACTGCGACGTCATTATTCAGGTTGGTAAAAGTCAATTGGTTTGGTATTGCGCAATAGAAAGCTGCGTAGTCATGTTCAAGACAACAATCCTAACCTTGCTACCACTCAATGTGTTTGCCGTCGTAGGAGAGTTCTGGATCACAACATTCGCACTCACTCATCACACGCGAGCTAACCTTAAAAAATAAAAAAGGCGGCTCGTTACCGAGCCGCCTTTTCAGGGTTTACTTTTATCGCGAATGTTCGATCATTCGCGAGCTTTTGAATGGCTATCGAACAACCGAACCATTGTAACTGGGCAGCGATGTGCTGCCGCCAGAATTAGTTGGGAAATTGCTCGGTGCCTGAACTCCGCCGATCCCGGGCATCGGTGGTAAAGTGCTTGCGCCAGTGCTCGCACCAGCTGCACCCTTGGAGAAGTCATAAGAGGAATCTCGTGTGCTGCCAGGACGATAGGAACTGGCCGTTGGTGCCGTATAGACACTAGGAGCTACCGCGCCGGCCGCTGGCATCGAAGTACCAGGAAGAGGAGCAGGTGCATTGGTTGGGCTCGGCATACCTGGATACTGCATTCCCGGATTCTGCATTGAAGGATTCTGCATTGAAGGGTTCTGGGTCGCTGGGTACTGCATTACTGGATTCTGGTTTGCAGGACTTAATCCGGCGGGATAACCAGCAGCAGGATACTGCGACGTTGGTGGCAGCGAAGTATTTGGTGCAGCACTTGGTATCGAGGCACCAGCCGTATCTGCAAGTCGATAGGTTGAAGTTGAACCGGTCAATCCATTAGCCGTAGTCGCTCCTGGAAGACCGTTTGGCATTTGGGAGTACCCTGCTGCACTCGGATTCATCATGGGCATCGACGAGGTTGGATTAGAAGTGTTGTAAGCAGGTACTCCTGCAACTGATCCGGCTGGAGTGGCACGACTGGCGAGCTGACCAGGAAAGTTTGTGCCGCTGCTGTAACCACCTGCGACTGCAGCTGGAGCACCATTGATGCTCTGTGTTGCAGGGAGACCTGGTATAGCCGATGCATTAGGGTTGGCGGCATAGCTAGGTGCACCTGGAATCGCAGTGTTGCTAGAAGCTGGAGCGGTTGAGCCCATTCCGCTAGTAACACCTGCATAGGTGTTCGAGGCGCCGTATGGATTTGGAGATGGATTAGTTACCTGTCCGGGATAGTTTCCAGGAATCGCACCTGAGGAAATAGTTCCCGAGGTCGGGGTGGCTGAGGTTGCATACGGGCCAGTGGCATAACCGGTAGCATTCGTGACAGCGTTTCCGTTTGATGCTCCGTTAACCGCAGGGACTCCCGCTACACGATAACCGTTAGCCGTTGCAGCTACACCACCGTAAGGACTGTTAGGGGTGATTGGAGCAGCGCTACCTGGGGCTGTTGCACTCGGGGCGCTACCAGATGGAAGAGCTCCTCGATTTCCCATCGTTGCTGCATATTGATTGGCCGAGACACCGCTACTATTGGTCGGCATACTACCAACTGTCGGTGCATTGCTGTTAGCAGCTGTCGAACCAGAAGCATTCGTCGCGCTCGCCACCGTGCTTGGAGTATATTTAGTGGCTGGACTTGTAGGATAAACCGAAGGACCTTTTCCAGCTAAAGTTTCTGGATCGGGTTTCTTGTTCCAACTGAAAAGACTTGCTCCCGGCATCTTCCAACCCGTTTGGCAACCAGTTGAACTGATCGCCAAAACCAAGGTGGCGCTCAGCATCCATTTCCGAGAATTTCCAATTCGATATCGCATGACAAAAGATCCTTCTTTTGCGAAATAGAGAGCCACCAAATGCTGGACCGGCATTTCGAGATTCTGCAAAGCCTTCTTCCTGAAGACTTGTTTTGTAAATACTAAATCACCTATTTTGGCACGTTCTGGTATCGTCACCGTCGCGCCGCAAAATCCACTTATTCCTAAAAAACTTCCTAGTCAATCCAAACTCACACCAACCTGATGACCTCTCAAAATTTCTCTGAGGAGATCGGAATTCTTATTTATCCTCGCAAGCCAAGAACCGTTTTTGAAAAACTTATCTGCTCGTCGGAATATGCCTGGGTTGCGATTGATTTCGCCATTCATCGAGTCAAATCATTGCCAAAGATCGCAGTAACAATCTCCGTCGATCGATTTTTAAAACCCAATGCAGTTTTTTAAAACCTCGCAAATTCAGCAGTTTTCCAATTAACTTGCTATGGTACGGTAAGTTTTGGCGCGGGGATCTTAGGAACTCACGGACGTCGCGACAATAGGAAACCTGCGAGTTTTCCTCCGCTTCATTGCAAAACACTATTCCCTGTTCGCATTACATTAGGATGCAACTTAAAAACGAACTGAGTCGCTCAAATAAAAAAGGTTGGTTTCAAATTGCCAGCATTACTGGCTTTGAAACCAACCTTCTGATACTAGAAATCATTCGATTGAAAATTACTGCTCTCTGCGTACACCCCTGAACTCATCTATCTGGGAAGATGACTCGCAGAAAAAAATGGGACTGTAGCAATTACTTGGCGGCAGCATAGCGGCGTGCTACTTCATCCCAGTTCACTACGTTCCAGAACGTGGAGATGTAATCAGGGCGACGGTTTTGGAATTTCAGGTAATAAGCATGTTCCCACACATCCAGCCCGAGGATTGGCGTACCATCCGCTCCCGCAATTTCCTTACCCATCAATGGACTATCCTGGTTACCAGTCGAGACTACGGCCAGTTTGCCCTGCTGTACAACCAGCCAAGCCCAACCACTTCCAAAACGATTGACGGCAGCCGCAGCAAAAGCTTCTTTGAATGGAACGAAACCACCGAATGCAGCATGGATCGCTAGAGCCAAGTCACCTGTAGGTTCGCCACCTTTTCCGGGACCGAGGATTGTCCAAAACAGCGAATGATTAGCATGGCCTCCGCCGTTGTTTCTCACGGCCATCCGTTTCGCTTCAGGAATAGATGCCAGCTTGGTGATCAACGTCTCCACGGGCAGGGATTCGAACTCGGTTCCCGCTAACGCATCATTCACTTTGGTGATATAGGTTTGATGATGCTTGCTGTGATGGATTTCCATCGTTTGCTTATCGAAATGTGGTTCCAAGGCATCGTACGCATAAGGCAGGGCAGGCAATGAATAAGCCATAGAGGATTCTCCAATATCTCAAAGAAAACTGATCCGAGTTTGTTTTGTGAATAAAACACGACATCCTTACCCCAGAACGATAGGCGGGAATGGCCCCACTGGCAATCGGGGTGGGAGTCCTGGAGAGCAAGAAATCTATCGTCGAAAAGTCAAAACCAGGGTTTCTCGAACAGAAAACCCCCGTTTCATCGCTCACAAATGTTCCTCTCTTGAGACCCTAGCGACTCGCTTAGGCTGTGAGTTAATCGCTTTTAGAGGAATCGCTACTCGACCAGAACGTGGCCGAGAACTCCGATGCGAGCCTTCTCTTCCAACGGCCAGCAAGACGAAAGTTGCAGGGAACGAATCCTAGAAATCCCTACCCTTCTAACGATCACAGAAAACCCGGTAACACGATCGAGAAGCTAAATCCCCTAGCTGTGGAGACTATTTCTGGCGGAACCGTGTAAGCGCCAAAGAGGTTCGGGATGGATCTTGGTTAGCGGGAGGCTTTGAACCTAATTCGCTGACGAAGACTACTGTCCAATATTTGAGCTATCAAGTACGACTGCAGGCTTTGTGAAAACAGTTCGGCCTGCTCACGATAGAATGTCGAACGCCGATCTCGAGTAACATTATGGAGAATCTCTACCTCCACCAATGTCTGATTGGAATCCGAGTTGTTGCTTCGATTTACCACAAACTCGACTTCCTTCAGTTTCACATCGACAATGAAGCTAAACCTTCGATCAGAATTGCGTTTCAAGTCGACCAAATTTTGGCTGTCAATTCGGAACTTAATGGCCTCTTCCTCAACGCTTAGAACTTCCGCCTTGAAATCCAGCAACGCACCGCGAAGTTTCTCGACGACGATATCGACTGGAACAGAGGTGAGCCAATCTTGCTTCAACAAGCTTTCCTGCTTTTGCCTGGAAAACCAACCCAACCAACTCGTTTTCACAATTGGTTGTTCGCTGATGATCGTCAACTCTTCTTCCTTAGACTCACTACTAGAGGAAAGAAGAACTCGGTTGCGACCTAACCCCTTAGCTCGCATCAACGCTTCATCAGCTCGCTGCAATACTCGCTCTGGATTATCGGTGATCGAGACATCGGTAACACCAAAACTCGCAGTAAGGGTCTTACCTTTCAAACAGGATAGACTTCGTGACTGCAAAACTTGTCTCATCTTTTCAGCTTTCTTGCCCGCATCTTCCAAGTCGCAGTCGCTGCAAAGAATAACAAACTCTTCACCACCGTATCTTGCTACCATATCTGTTTTACGAGCATGCTCTCGCAAAATATCAGCAAAGAATTTCAAAGCCTCATCACCTACTTGATGACCAAACTCGTCATTAACGCGTTTGAAGCGATCAACGTCCGTGATAATCAAGCAGCCTTTGGTTTTGGAACTCGTACAAGAATTCACGAAATCGATCAATTGCTTATCGAGTTCCGCGCGATTAGCAACCTGAGTTAACGAATCTCGTGTCGCCTTCTCATGGAGAGTTTGCACCCGTTTCTCCAGATGAGCCGACTGAGATGCATCGCCGAACATGAACGTTGCACCACATAACTCTTCAGCCGAATTTCTCACGGGTAAAAAATGTGCATCGACGAAAATCTCTCGACCATCTCGATGCTTGATCTTGAGTCTATGAAGAGACTGAAGACCTTTCTCGATGGTATCCGCTAACGGACATCGATCTATAGTGAGCGGTTTGCCTTCTTCATCCATCAAACCTATCAAGTTAGGTCGCCAAAGCTCGTCCAACGTTTTGATCTGAAGTACGCCAGTCAATCTCTCTGCTGCCCGATTCCATTCGATGATTTTTAGCGAACGATTTACACACACAACTCCGTGATGCATGTAATCCAGCAAACGACGATGGAACATATCATCATAAGCTCGCGAACGCGATTCGACGCAATAAACCGGATAGAGTCGCAATTGCCCCGAATCTCTGACGACTGCGTTAATCCATTCACTCATCCCAACTTGCTTCCGTGCATCAGTCTGGTCGACTTCTTGAGAGGCGATGAAAACGGCAAAGTCATGTACGAGGTCTGCATCAAAGTTTGTCCCAGCCGAACGATATAGCTCTGCAAGGGCCTTGTTTGGATGCAAACTGCTTCCGAATACTTCGCCAGTGGTCAGCGAGTCGTAAACGTCGGCGATCGCCAGCAATCTGCAAACTTCCGATCGTGGCAATTTCTTCGCTTTGCCATCGCTGCTGAGCAACCACTGCTGGTACTCGAAAAATATTGCTTTCATTTCTTTCGAAGCAACTGAAGCATCCAGCAAATCCATCGCTCGCTCTAACATCGCTTCGAGATTATCTGCAACTTCCGCTTCCTGCGATTCGACGTTGCCACTGTCGGGAAGTATTCGTGCCAGGTCGTGCAGAACAGCAACCCCCTCAAGCAACTCGAAGGCATCGCGGTCGATTCGACGGAACTGTCCCCACTGCGAACAAATCCCGTGAACTCGCAAGCAATGGGCAACCACTTCTGGACTTTGCTGGATAAATGCCTGCATTAAGCTGGCTACATTCTCCCGTTTGTAGTGTCTGTAAGGGCTCTCTACCCCAACATCCTTCGCATGAACCATGGCATTCGGCGTTGTATCCGGTGGTAATCCCTTTTTGAACCAAGAGGTGGTCTGAACGCACGATCTCCCCTCTTGAGAACCGGTTATAGAAACCGAGTCCTGCGAAACACCTTCGAATCCTGCGGATTTTGGGGGGCTTTCGCCTGGGGAATGACTCATTGAAACCGAATTTTGATCATAAACTTTGATCTCTGGGCAGCGAACCTAGATATCCGACTTTTTCATCTATTTTACTTCGCTCCATGAAACCATAGGTCACGGATAGAACTGAATCAAATTTCCTGGTAACGAAAGGGACCAAATAAATCCTCCCCTTTAAACCAACTAACCAGCATCCCCCTTATTAGTTAACTTCAAAAATTTCGGTAATCATCAAGATCCTTTATTCGCGCAGAGCCATCCTGACGATTACACTCCCGCTGCCGTCAGGAAGACGGCAAGGATCAACTCGATCGTGACAACCTCCTGAAGATCCTCGGGCGGCTGCCATGATCTCGCCGATCATCTTTGAAACAGGTCGGAAAAATCGTTGAGACCGTTTTTGGAAGTTAAACGAACTCACCAGGAAACCGGTTGGGAAATTGGTTTCAACCCACGCTTTGATACCCCCCGGGGTTAAAGCAGCGAGCGGGAAAGCTG
>JBEGUT010000239.1:0-6454 GCA_041178745.1 Planctomycetota bacterium
GATTCCAGACTCACGATCGTAAGCATTACGCAACTGACCGCCGAAGACCTGGGGAATAAAAACCTTGCCTGACAAAGCATCACTGTAGGAGGCCAGTTTGTGCGAATCCCATTTCGCTCTGTCCAACGCCAAGTAATCAGAGAAGGCATCTTCGGAATCGGCCTCTTTCGAAATCTGCTCCCACTGAGCCTTCTTTTCTCTGTTACGCAATAAAAACGCTACCCAGGCGAACTTCTCTTCCGGATATTTCGCGACGTACGCATCCAATGCACTCTTCGCCGTCGGTTCGTTCTTGGATTTCCACACATTAGCCCGTGACTCAAGATCAGCCGCAGAATCTACTAAAAACTGATCCAGCGGTTTGCCGTGGTTTGCATGACTATGCTTCGCCTGCTCCCACTGCTCCTTAAGTCCCACTAGAACTGAAGGGTCATCCACGATGCCCTTGAGCTTTTCAATAAAACGATCAGCTTCCCAGTCTTGATAGTCGCTATCCAACCGTGCGAACCAGGGAAAGCTTCCGTTTATCTGCGATGCGCTTTCAAAATTCCGACGCCAAAAAGCTTTTGGTACATCGAAATAATAACTGTCTTTGATGTGCAGTATGTCGGAGGCCATGCAACTTGACTTACATCAGAAGAAGGAATGAGGAATTTAGATCGACCGCTTCGCCTGCCGAATCAACAACGCAGATTCTAGTACCAAGATCGGAAAAAAAAAGACCACTAACGACCAACAAAATGGAATCGCTCGAAACTGTTTTGTACAAGCCACTGCCAGCGCCGGCAAAACGATCATAGACCGCCAAAGAATTCCCAATAATACCGAGTTTGCCCTCCATCCAGGCGACTCGCTCATATGAGGAAAACAAAGAGGCGGTGCAGAAGCCACGAATGTAATAGTCCCAGCCAACACGATTACAGGCCAAAACGCATCAACCGAACCTTCTGCAAACTCTCCCGTCGATAACCAAAGCGCTTCGAGTGCACCAATCACCAATAACGCGCCTATCAACATTCTCAATTCATGGCGAGCCAACAAAATGGAAGCCCACAATGACTTGCCCATATCTATCCAACAATTCTCAAATCAATATTTCTCAACTCAGTTTTCTTAGTGGTTGACCAAGACTTGTGAGGTCACCCTGTTGCTTTTTAAATTACAACTCGATCTCACCAGCCCGCATCTATCAAGCAGCCGCAAAAATGCATCCCGTAGATCATTGATCCATGCTCAATAGCTCAGCTCAATAGCTCATCCAGCAAGCCGCTTGGCTTGAACACGAAAGGGAAACCGAGCACCAAAAAAGTTATATCCGAAAATCTACCTAGGACCTTTACGAGGCTTGTGGCGATTCACCAAAACCACCAAAACAACAAGTCCAACAAACATTCCAATCAAAAAACCGATCAACGCAAATACTTGTGTCCCAAGGTATTTGTCAATTCTGCCACCCAGCCAGCCGAAACCAGCCATGACCACTCCAACGGCAAGCATTCTTGAAATCCAGTCCAGAGCTTCGCTGGCTGCGGTGGGCCGGGACATAGGAAGTCTCAAATCTCACTAGGACAACAAAACATCTGCTTTGTTAATCGCGAAACGATTTGCATTGATGAGTCATGGCGTGCAAAATTTTTCCATTTCGCTACCATGAGGCAATAAAATAGGCAGCGATTCTTACTGACTGCAATCCTTCGCGACCTTTTGACGCATGCAGAGTTGATCAATTCTACAAAACCTTGCCAATCCCAGCCAAGCGGACATCTCCTCGCTTTAGCAACCCTCCTTCAGCCACTCTTTACAGGGGATTCCACAAACCAATCAGGATACAAAGGGACCGCCAAATCCGCTAATGTCGACACGATTTCGCAGGAATTACTTATTTATGGGGGAGTACTATCGCGTGTATTTGGGATTATGCATCGGAGTTATTGAAACTAGCATCTAGGCGAATTGGGTATCCGTTGCCATACTACAAATCTAAGAATTGCAACGTCAGAAAGGCCTTTCCATGGCGCAAGGCCACCCTTTATGGGGATTTATTCTGTGGGGCTTTTCAGGTTTTGGGTTCCAGCACCCGGCATGGAGGGCGTGTTCTGGCTGTCTACTAATTTATTTCCCCTACCGATGCCGTCTATGACGTCGTCGCAGGAGGTATGTGATCTTGATTACGACCGCCAACTTAAAGACACAAAGTAAATCGCAACTTGGAAGACTTGCCAAGGGCCTGGGAGTCTCCGACTGGCAGAGCATGCGCAAAGAAGATCTCGTTGCGTTGTTGCTGAAGAAAAATAAGTCTTCCGCTGCCAAACCGGTAACCAAAAAAACCGCGACTGCCACTGCTGATAAAAAGTCTGCTTCCGTCAGTAAGAAAACGGCGGCCAAGAAAACCGAATCAAGACTAGAACTCAAGATTACCGGAAAATCTGCGAACTCTTCTTCCGTTGCATCCAAGAGCGATTCGAGAAAGATCGCAGTTCGCCAAGGTAAAGAGTCTGAAAAGAAGGTTAGCGAAAAGCCAAATCAGCTTAAGAATGGTTCCAAGTCGATAGCAGGCAAGGGATCTGCACCAAAAGCTGCTGGGAAAGGATCGATCGCCAAAGCTGCATCTTCCAAACTCTCTGCTCCACCAGTTTCATCGAGCAAGGCGAATGTAGGTAAGCCTTCAAGCGATAAGAAGCTTAATGCTAAATCGAACAACGGCGAAAACAACATTTCAGCAAAACCCGCAGCCGGCAAGAAGCTCGCTGAACCTGCGAAAGTTATCGTTGCATCCAAAGGGGTTTCATCGAAGACGCCTGCCGATAAGCATGCAGCGCAGAAAAATGCAGTTGGAAAACCTTTCGAATCCTCTGCCGACAAATCGACCTCTAAGCCAGTCAACAAGCCCGCAACGGCTAAGGCTCCTGAAACCACCACGAAACGCGTCGGGGTGGCAGCAACTAAACCTACCAGTAAACCCAAGACTGCTCTCAAGAAGCCGGTTTCTTCGACAAATGCGAAAATCCTGGAACACCTCAGAAAACTGCAAGAGCAACGCGATCTTCAAAAAGATCTAGCTCAACCAGCCCTGAAGCTTGCCGATCCAAATGCTGTGGTCGAAAAATTACCAGCTAAAACTGGCGAGAAGGATCGCATCGTGTTGATCGTTCGAGATCCTTTCTGGCTACAAGCATCGTGGGACGTAAGTCGCAGGGCGATTGAACGTGCCCGAGCGTCGATGGCCGAACACTGGCACACCGCCAAGCCGATTCTGCGCTTGCTGACGATCGGCGGTACGGGCTCAACCAATGCTGCGGAAACGGTGGATCGCGACATCGAGATTCACGGTGGAGTGCGCAATTGGTATATCGAAGTCAAACAACCGCCTGGATCTTTTCGAGTTTTGCTTGGTTATCTAGCTGCCAATAATCGTTTCCACGAGCTAAGCCGAAGCAATATCGTTAATAGCCCAGCTCCGGGAAGTTCTGATGCTGTCGATGGAAACTGGGCCGATATCGCACAAGATTGCGAACACATCTATGCTCTCAGTGGCGGGTACAATATCGAACATGAATCTAAAGAATTGCAGGAGATGTTCGAAGATCGCTTGAAGCGTCCTATGGGCACTCCAGCGCTCACGCAATTCGGCAGTGGTGCTGAAACTTCGCTGAAGCGAAAGAAAGAGTTCCAATTCGATATCGACGCCGAGATGATTCTCTACGGTGTAACGCAAATCGATGCGTATGTCACATTGGGAGGAGAACCAGTCAAGATCCGCGAAGATGGATCGTTCTCCGTACGCATGCCGTTGCCCGACCGCCGACAAGTACTACCTGCAGTAGCAAGTTCGCGAGACGGTACTGAACAGCGTACGATTGTGATTGCTGTCGAACGAAATACTAAGGTCATGGAACCGCTGAGCAAGGAAACCGAGGAGTAGCGAGCCCATGGAGAGGGCAGATCAATTAGTTCATTGGTTCGATGACTTCGAGCGATGTATCGTGGCCTTCTCAGGAGGTGTCGATAGTGCTGTCGTCGCTAAGGCGGCGGCGATCCGCTTGGGCGAGTTAGCCGTTGCCATTACTTCCCAAAGCCCTTCCGTTGCAAAATCAGAATTGCAAATCGCTGAGCAAGTTGCAAAACAAATCGGAATTAAGCATGAGGTGATTGCCACTCGCGAAGTGGAGAATCCCGCCTATCGAGCGAACGATACGCAACGCTGTTACCATTGCAAGACGGAACTCTATGGCACCCTAAATTCGATTGCGGAGCAGCGTGATATAGCCATCGTTGTCTCTGGTACTAACGCAGATGATTTAGGAGACTTTCGACCAGGTCTTAAAGCGGCTGCAGAGAAAGGAATTCGACATCCGCTGGTCGAACTTGGGATCGGCAAAGATGACGTTAGGGCTCTCGCTAGGCACTGGGAACTCGTCGTTGCCGAGAAACCCGCTTCACCATGCCTGGCCAGTCGCGTAGCCTATGGAGTTGAAGTAACCGCGGAGAGATTGATGCAAATCGAGCAAGCCGAAGCATGGATGCGACAACATGGTTTTGTAGAATTTCGAGTACGCTACCATCAAGATGGAATTGCCAGAATCGAAGTTCCATTGAAGGAACTATCGAAGTTAACGGACAATACGTTGCGTGAACCGTTAGTCAACCACTTTCGCTCTCTCGGTTTCCGTCGTGTCAGCCTAGATCTCGAAGGTTTCTTTTCGGGCAGTCTTTATCAGTTGCGTTAGGCCGGTTTGAAATGACGCAGCTACGCTGCACTTAACCAGAAACCACGCTTAACAATTGACCACAATAAGGAAAAGCCTTCGACATTCCCTTACACAGATCATCGCGACCGAAGTCTTAGAGTGGAACCGGAAACCACTTTCACTAATCTAGAAAGTCCTGCTCTTCCAATCTTTCTGGGACGTAAACTTCAGTGACATAGCTGACACCACGATTGATCAACGCTTCAACTTCAAGCTTGAAATCGTTCTGCAACATTTTGTCAATCTCTTGCTGCCACTTCTTCTTTCCTTCGAACCATGGATATTTTTTGATTTGATTGGCTCGCTTTCGGTCGTTGTCATTTAAACGAATCGTGACATTCGGCGAGAGTTCGCAACGTTCGAAATCAATACTACGAATCCCTAAATACTTCGCTTCTGGAATCGCCATTCGAGCCGATTCGAATGCCAAATTGATCGATCCCTGTTTGATAACGCTATAGATGTAGTATCCCCAAGGGTCATTATCTAACAAGCAATAAACGGGCAATTCCAATTCGGTATGAAGTCGGTGCAACATGCGACGTACACCGCGCGGCGGCTGCCCACCACCATGGGTCAAAATACAATTTTGCTTCTTCCAAAATTTATCTTCATTAAAGCGTTGCCAGACGGTGTTTTTTTCGACATGCAGAATGAATTTTGCAGTCGACTTTTTGAACTGCAAACGATCCGGCTCAACGATTGAAGGAATTCCGTATCCCCCACTGCCCATGCGCGAGCAATCAATTTCATCTCCGTTGTCGATCAAGGTAATCGGCCCTACCATCTCGCCTTTTTTGTCGGCGTAGAGATGCAATTCCTCTCGCAAGGCGGAGCTGAGAACTTCGAGATCTTCGATGATCGGATCCGACTCTGCCTGATCATTAAAGGTTTCTTCCTTAGTACCTTCGATCGTATGCTTGAGCAGATAGTACAAACCTCGAATGCTGGTCGACTTTCCCTGCTTGATCAACTGCGAGCAACCGCTGCCGACAAGCAGAGTTTGCATGTACGACTTTGCTTGTGACAAGTTAAAGAGGTGACGTCGATTGGTATTTTTACCCATCTCGATAAACTTTTTGGTGCGATTGAAACGCACATTGGAAAGCGATCGGGAAGGAATATCCAAGAAGGGATCACGAACTCGTTCAGCTGCTTCAACAACCGAATCTGCAAGCTGGCAGAGCCTATCCATCGTTACGACGTCCTGTTCGCTGAGTTCGACATCCTTTTCAGCTTCGGCTCTGGAGGGGCGTTTTTTGGCCATGTTTGCAAGTGTTCCGTTTTAATTCAGTACGAAAGATATGAATTGAGTTGTTGTAAAGACGATTCATGATATCGGAAAAAGCAGAAGCTGGTGGCTGTCGGACTTCATTCGTGCGCATCGGGTGTCACGATGATCACGTTTTCATCCTTTTCGAGCGACTGTTCAACCTTTCGACCACGCTCGTCCAGTTTAACGTCTGCCGTTGAGGTGCGTTTCACGGCTACTTTCTGAAGTCGTTGCAACAGACTATCGGGTTCAATACCTTTGATGTCTGCGACACTATTAGCGACTTCTTTCAAATATCGCATGAAGATACTACGTCGCTCTTCCTCTTGAGCCACCTGCTGTTTGCACCGCAGGTACATCGCCAACTTGCGTCCCACTGCTTGCAAACCTAGCCTCAGCTCTTTTTCGATTTCCGGGTAGTTGGCGACAGCCT
>JBEGUT010000240.1:0-6428 GCA_041178745.1 Planctomycetota bacterium
TTGAGTTGATCGTTGAACATGAGCACGAGAACTGTTTTAAGGCAATGTCGTGGATCGCTCTGCGGTCCAACGCTTGGGCCACAAAACCTGTGGAAACAGTCCGATAGTCTCTCGGTTAGGAGTGTTGGGCCCTCATTCGAATTCACCTCCAATCAGGTCTCTTGCCTGTGTTAATTGCCCTTTCATTCCCTCGAAAGAAGGGTTTTTGTGTATTCGGCTCGGTTTTTGGGGGTT
Organism: Planctomycetota bacterium; assembly: GCA_041178745.1. GTDB lineage: Bacteria > Planctomycetota > Planctomycetia > Pirellulales > Pirellulaceae > JAFLCP01. The sequence goes on from JBEGUT010000240.1 coordinate 235, forward strand.
AGGGAATTGGTTTTGGGGTTGTCAGCGGCGGGAAAATGGCTAGATTCTCTGGTTCGTGTTAAAAGTGTTTAATTGTGTGACAGAGTGATTGTTTGGTGGGTACGTCGTCCAACGAGAACGCGCGTGAGTGACGTTCGGTTCGGACCGGCCACCTCAGGGATTTGTTGACAAACCCATGGCGATAACGACAGAGCGCAAGCAGGGCTTGGTAGAACAGTATCGGCAGGCTAGTGGAGACACAGGATCTCCCGTAGTTCAGGTGGCGTTGCTGACCGAACGCATCAATGCGTTGACTGAGCATATGCGAACGCATTCCAAGGATTATTCGAGCCGTCGTGGCTTGCTGGCACTGGTCAGCAAGCGACGTCGTTTGCTGGATTATCTTCGCCGCATTAACCCACAGCTATACTTGGATACGATCGGCCGATTGTCGATCCGCAAGTAGGTTGCTGGAGTCAGCGAGTTCCTTGTTGTTGCTGCGAGTCTGAAACCGGTTTGCCTCTTCTCTACCGCGACCGGTGAGACGTAGTACCAACGGCACCATTGCCGTTAGGAAGATTGATGGTTGCTTCTCAGCTTGGAGAGCCTTCGTTGTTTGGAAGGACGAAATCAAGCCACAGCAAAGTCGTCGACCGAGCATCGCTCGATTTTCGATTGTTAAGGATGCGCTGTGAAGATTCGCGTTGAAAAGCAGATTGGTGATTTAGTACTTTCATTTGAAACAGGACAACTTGCAAAGCAGGCTGCGGCTTGCATCATCGCTCAGTACGGCGAGACGATTGTCCTAAGTGCGGCTACCTCAGGTCCTTCGCGACCAGGAACCGACTTCTTTCCTCTGACTTGCGATTATCGTGAGCGACTTGCTGCCGCTGGTAAGTTCCCCGGAGGTTTTATCAAGCGAGAAGGTCGTCCTTCGATGAAGGAAACGTTGACCAGTCGCTTGATCGATCGCCCGATTCGTCCTCACTTCCCCAAGGGATTCCGAGACGAAGTTCAGGTACAGTGCATGGTGCTCTCAAGCGACATGCAGAATGACGCAGACGTGTTGGCGATGAACGCCGCCGCTGCCGCCCTTTTTGTAAGCCCATTGCCCTTCGAAGGCCCGATCGCTTCGGCACGGGTTGGCCGAGTTGAAGGTAAGTTGATTGCTTTCCCAACAACCGCTCAGCTTGAAGAGAGCGATCTCGACTTGGTGTTGTCGGCCAATGAGCGCGAAGTGGTGATGATCGAAGGTTTCGCGACGGAAATGCCCGAAGCGGAAATGATTGAAGCGATTCAATTCGGTCACAATATCATTCGCCAAGTGATCGCGCTGCAACGCGAATTGTATGCTCAGGTGAAGCCACAGAAGATGGAATTCACTCCTCCCTCCGATGGCGGTTTGTACGACACGCTCAAGAATCGTTATTACAACGACTTCCGAGCTGCTAAGCAGACCGAAGGCAAGCAAGCACGAGCTGAAGCAGTTCGCAATCTGAAGGCGCGAGTGCTTTCTGAAATTATTCCTGATCCAGCTGCTCCTGGAGCGATCGCTACTTCGCTATTCGCGTCGGTTTGGCACGATCTAGAAGAAAAAATTGTACGCGACTTGATCCTTTCTGGTACTCGACCTGACGGTCGTGACCGTACCAGCTTGCGTCACATTGAATGCGAAACAGACTTGTTGCCGCGCACCCATGGGTCGGCTCTTTTCCAAAGAGGCGAGACTCAAGCGTTGATCACCATTGTTCTGGGAACGGCTCGCGATGAACAGCGAGTAGAAGGCTTGGTTGAGGAATTCAGCAAGAAGTTCATGTTGGATTACAACTTCCCTCCATTTTCGGTGGGTGAATGCAAGCCGATTCGTGGACCTGGTCGTCGCGAAATTGGTCACGGTGCTCTCGCCGAGCGCAGCGTGGCATCGGTCTTGCCTGCTCCAGATGAGTTCCCTTACACAATCCGAGTTATTAGCGACATTCTTGAATCCAACGGTAGTTCATCGATGGCTTCGGTTTGCGGTGCAACTCTGGGCTTGATGGCAGCCGGTGTTCCAATCACCAATCCAGTAGCTGGTATCAGCGTCGGTTTGGTTCGAGAAGGACAGGATCAGTGGGTTTTGTTGACCGACATTATCGGTGACGAAGACCATTACGGCGATATGGATTTCAAAGTTGCGGGTACGCCCAACGGTATCACTGGTATTCAGTTGGACCTGAAGATCAATGGTATCAGCGAAGAAATCATTCGAGCCGCGTTGAAGCAATCTCGCGAAGCTCGTATCGAGATCTTGCGAAAGATGCTCACTTGCATTCCTCGTCCTCGTATGGAAACAAGTCGATTTGCTCCTCGCTTACTTAGAACCAAGATCGATGTCGATAAGATCGGCGCGTTGATCGGTCCTGGTGGAAAGAATATTCGTTCAATCCAAGAAGATACTGGCGTGACGATCGATGTTGAGGATGACGGAACCGTGACCGTCGCTAGCTCGAACCAAGAAGCGGCTCGCGCTGCGATGGCTCGAGTGGAAGCTGTTACAGCCACAGTACAGATCGGTAAAATTTACGATGGTACTGTTTCCAGTATTCGCGACTTCGGTGCCTTTGTTGAGATTATTCCAGGACGCGATGGCTTGTGCCATATCTCGGAGTTGTCGCACGGCTATATCAGCAGCGTCGACTCGGTGGTTAAGGTGGGTGACACCATGAAGGTTTTGGTTATCGATATCGATGAACAGAACCGAGTGAAGCTCAGCCGACGACGAGCGTTGGAAGAGCTTGGTGTTGAAGATGATTTTGCAACGGCCGAACCACCAACAGATGAAGGTGGAGAAGGCGATTATGACGATTCCAATGGTGGCGGTGGTCATCGCGGTGGTGGACACCGTGGTGGTGGCGGCCGACGCCGTGGCGGTGGCGGTGGTGGCGGCGGACGACGTCGCTAACATGATCGCGATAGATCGTTAGAGTTGTGCTATAAAGAGATCTGCTTTGACTGAGCAAGCAAAGCAGATCTCTGACTTTACTCGTACCGCGTTTACCTTTTTTGCAGTTGTGATCTAAGGTTCTTTCTCCGCAGGATCTGCCTTATGGCACCTTCACCTCACGATCCTGATGCAAATCCTGAAGAGGAACTGCGGAGGCAATACAATGAGCTCGCAGAATTAGCTGGCTCGTTGGCTCACGAAATCAAAAATCCACTCTCCGTGATTCATATGAACGTGGATTTGATCAGTGAAGAACTCGCTGAAAGCGAATGGAGTGGCAAGAGGCGTGTGCAGGCAAAAGTCGATATGATTCGGCAGCAGTGTTCACGCATGGATAGTTTGCTGCACGACTTCCTGCGTTTCGCACGCCTGCGCGATTTGGATATGACGCCTGGAAGTCTCAATGACCAAGTCGAAACCGTACTGCGACTGTATCAAGCTCAGGCGGATCGAGATGGTATCGAAATTTTGCGATATCTGGATCCCGATTTGCCATCGATATTATTGCACTCCGACTCGATACAAGCCGCATTGATCAATCTGGTAAAGAACGCCATGGAAGCGATGCCCGATGGTGGGCAATTGGTCGTTCGCACCCATGCTGTTCCACGAGGCATTGCTTTGGATCTGATTGATACAGGTTGCGGCATGGACGATAACACGGCAATGCATATGTTTGAGCCGTTTTATTCGACAAAAAGTGGTGGTTCCGGACTCGGCTTACCAACGGCTCGAAAAATCATTGAAGCGCACGGTGGGCGAATCGCGGTTCAAAGCGCTGTGGGGCGCGGAACAAAATTTATACTCGAATTTCCAACACCAGCCAGGTTGGCTCCGAGTCCCTCTTCGTCGACATCATCGACCACGCATCCTTCGTCGAATCCGTAGGGTTCAGGGAAATCTTGTAGGTATGCATAGGCTACCCATGCAGTTTAGTCTGCGAATCCCTGGTAAGCTTCACGGTGCAGCGGTTGTTGCGTTTGAGCAGCACAACGATAGGTAGATCAAATTATTTGGTAGTAAATGAAACACGCATTCGGTGGTAGTCCATCCCTAGAAGTCTACCGATCGCGCTGGCTTCCTCTTTCTCTTTTTCCTCAAGCGCATGTTCGAGTAGCTCGATACGTTCCTCAACGATTTTGATTTTCATCTCTTGGTAACGTGAAATGTTTTGTCGGCGAAGGTAGCCTGAGACGCGCAGTTTACGCAGCCAATCTTCATGAATTGGAACCCAATAGAGGCCTGTATCCCAATCTCCTTGTGCGGCCGCCGAGCAAAGTTCGGTATTCACAATTCGCATCTCAGCAAAGATTTCGCTGCGGCTCGGATAGTAGAGATAGCAGCCGGCTATACTCGCGATGATCAATCCACTCACCGCAATGCCACCGATGACTGTGGATGGCAGCACGATATCGTTTTTCAATTCATCATTTTTCGCTTTGAATAGATAAGCCTCGGTCGCTCCGCTGCGGTCGACTCTAGCCAAAACGGCTCCTGTGCCAATGAGCAACAATAGAAATACTAGTGAAACTAATTCATGAGGAGCCAGTGAATCGTTGAGGATTCGCAAAGCGTTGGCTGGAATGTCTGTAAGTCCGGGAGTGAAAGGGTTGCAGTAATTATCAAAGGCATGGGTGTGTCCAACCGGCTCGACCCCTTTGGGGTAGAGCGGTTTATCAACGAGATAGGCGAGGGCAAGAACGATAGCGATCAGCATTCCCACCCAGGCAAATGTTTTCTTCCAGGTGTAATTGCGTCCAATCCACCAGAGCATTCCGAGGTTCAAGCCAGTACCGAGTACCAGGAGGGTAAAGGCAGCAGCGATGGAGTTGCCATGTTGAAACATCGAAGCGAGTTGCACCATGGCGACCATTGGGGTTGCATAAACAGGTATGGCGATCAGGGCCATCTTGATAGCTGCGAAGGGATCATTGCTTTCAGCTGCATGCTGCAATGAACCAGCGCGTAGAAAAAGACTGAGTAAGCCAACTCCGAAGATCCCTGCGAGGATGTAAATCATGTCGCGGCTGTAGGCCATACGGGACATAGCGACGATCACTGCTACAAGTCGACGCCAGCCATAAGGCATTTCTTGCAAGTGTTCAACATTCGTGGCGCTCGCGGGAAAGAGTCGATCCCAGAGTGATCCCATGACGGTAACAATTGCTAAGGAGCAGAGGCTAAAGACGGGAATAGCAATCGGATCGGAGAGAGTAAGTCCATAGAGAACCGAGACAGGATTGAACAAGGGGGCCGTGAGTCCGAAAGCGAGAATTACACCTCCTGCAATTCCAGCGCGGCGCATTTCACTCATGACGGGGATTGCGCCGAGGGAGCAGATGGGAAGAAGCATGCCCATCACCCAAGCTTGTGGAAGTTGTCGCCAGGTATCACCACCGAATACTTTTCGGGTCCCTTCTCGCCCAGTCATTCGCTGAAAGATTGCAGCAACTAACAGGCCGATCACGACAGTTGGCGAGGCTTGCATCGCTGCTTGGGCAATTCGCACCACTGCACCCCAGAATAACTCTTCCATCTTCAGCGACCCTTATCCAAAAAATTCCGAGAAAGTTATCGCGGAGAACAATTACTTTGTTTCACTCTTCGATTCAGTTTCTGGAGTGCTCGACTCCGCTGGAATCTCCGAGTCAGGGATATCCTCTGGCTCAGGAACTTGCAATTCGGCAAAGTGCTTGCGTACTTCCGCAAGTTTTTGTGGAAGTGCGGCGACTTGATCTAGCAAGGCGCGATCTTGGAATAGATCTTGAGGATGTTTACCTGGCATCCAGAGTCGATCGATAATGGCGATTGTCGACTGATCGACGACATTCCAGTCGGTCTCACTTAAATCTGACTCGGCAGCCAATTTGGGCAACCAGCGAACGAGATCACGTAATTCTTCTTGCGGAGTTACTTCCAGAGGTTTTTCAGCTAGTTCTGTATCATCGCGCAAATGTCTAGTCAGGATTTCGATCCGCGCAACGGCTTTTTCAAAATCGGCCGGTGTATGAGCCGGTATATGGTGCGCTTCTTCCTCTTCGGACTCTTTCTCAGTCGCACATCCAGTAAGTAAGCTGAGTAGCAGCAGGCTCATCGGAATTCGGAAGTATTTCATATAAATTGCCATGTTCTGAAATCCATGTTCGGGATGGTTAGGTGCGTCCTGTGGGTACAGGAACCGAAGAAAGGATTTCTTCGACAATCTTTTCGACGGCATCTACCGTACCTCCGA
>JBEGUT010000241.1:0-6412 GCA_041178745.1 Planctomycetota bacterium
GAATAGCTTTTCAGAGAACCAGTCGCAGTGAGAAGTTTGCCGCTTCTCGGCCAATTGCCGCTGCAATTGGGTCAGTGCCCCTACTAAAACAAGAACTTTTACCAGACGAAAATTGATTCAGGAGTTGAGTTAGTAACATGGCTAAGATTATTGCATTTGATCAGGAAGCACGCGAAGCAATCCGACGCGGCGTATCTAAACTGGCTCGGGCAGTTAAGGTGACGCTCGGACCCAAGGGTCGCAATGTGATTTTACAGAAGAGCTTTGGAAGCCCTACGGTTACCAAAGACGGAGTGACGGTTGCCAAGGAAATCGACTTGGAAGATCCGTATGAGAACATTGGTGCCAAAATGGTACGCGAAGTCGCCAGCAAGACGAGCGACGTAGCTGGTGACGGCACCACCACTGCCACCGTAATGGCAGAAGCCATCTTCAATGAAGGTCTCAAGGCTGTTGTTGCGGGTGTCAACCCAATTCAAATGAAGGCCGGTATCGAACGAGCTGTTTCCGACATCACTGAGAAACTTCACAAGATGTCGATCAAGATCAAGGACAAGAGCGAAATGGCAAACGTTGCCACCATCGCTGCCAACAACGATCGCGAGATTGGTAATTTGCTCGCAGATGCCATGGAAAAAGTTGGTAAAGATGGCGTTGTGACGGTTGATGAAGGCAAGAGCCTTCAGACTGGTTTGGAATGGGTTGAAGGTATGCAGTTCGATCGCGGCTACCTCTCGCCTTACTTCGTCACCGACAGCGGCACGATGACCGCTGTGCTGAACGATCCTTACATCTTGGTTTACGAGAAAAAGATTTCGAACATCAAGGATCTGGTGCCTGTTCTTGAACAAGTCGTTCAGCAGGGCAAGCCTTTGTTGATTATCGCTGAAGAAGTTGATGGCGAAGCATTGGCGACTCTCGTGATCAATCGATTGCGAGGCACTTTGCAGATTGCTGCTGTCAAGGCTCCAGGCTACGGCGATCGTCGCAAGGCTATGATGGAAGATATAGCAATCTTGACTGGTGGTCAGGCTATCTTTGAAGCCCTCGGAATCAAGCTTGAGTCCGTAGGCTTGGCAGAACTCGGTCGCGCCAAGAAGGTGATCATCGACAAAGACAACACGACGATCATCGAAGGTGCTGGCAAGAGCAGCGAAATCAAGGGACGAATCGACCAGATCCGTCGCGAGATCCAAAATAGCACCAGTGATTACGACCGCGAGAAGCTAGAAGAGCGTCTTGCTAAACTTGCTGGTGGTGTTGCTAAGGTCAACGTTGGCGCAGCTACCGAAAGCGAAATGAAGGAAAAGAAGGCTCGCGTTGAAGACGCTTTGCACGCAACTCGCGCCGCTATCGAAGAAGGTATTCTCCCTGGTGGTGGCGTCGCGTTGTTGCGAGCCAGCAACAATGTTTCCGTACCTGAAGGCCTCAGCCACGATGAAGTGGTCGGTTACAACATTGTCATCCGCGCTTGCCGAGCTCCTTTGACCATGATCTCGGCAAACGCTGGCCAGGATGGTGGCATCGTTTGCGAGCGAGTCTTGGAAAGCAAGGGCAATCAGGGCTACAACGCTCTTACCAACGTCTACGAAGACTTGGTAAAGGCTGGTGTGATCGACCCAACGAAGGTGACCCGCACCGCTTTGGCGAACTCCGCTAGCGTTGCTACGCTGTTGTTGACGAGCGATGCGCTAATCGCCGAGAAGCCTAAGGCTGATAAAAAGGCCGGCCACGGCGGCGACCACGACATGTACTAAGACTTAACGCTGACGCGGGATCCGCCGTATTGCGTTACACCGGACAGAGCAAAACTCGCCTGGTGAAAAAAACCACGAAACCTCCGCTCTCCATAATGGGGCCAGCGGAGGTTTCTTTTTTCGGTTCCAGTTTTCCGGAAGATCCTGATTCTGACGCTATGCTACTGCTTGAATTGCCGAAATCACTTTGCCTTCCCCCCCGGCGCAAGCCTATAATTCAGGTCGTGGTCAAGAGTTTAGACGTTGCTGCTGAAAATAAGTCAATTTCTGCACATTCGAACCAGACATGGCTCTAACCAGAAATTGATTGCGAATAGGGGATTGGGCTTTGGATACGCACTCCTCATCTGCAGCGTCCTATCGCCGATAACCAAAAGGTCGGTGGCGAATCCTGATCCACAAACTCCAGCTCCATTTTGCGACAACCCTCGTCAACCGTATGAAACATAAAAGTACGATAAAACCCACCTTCTTAGCTACTCCCTTGCTCATCGTCTCTTTGGCTAGCGGACTTCTATTGGTTTCCCATGCGAGAGCGGAAGAGAGAATTTCCGTTAAAGGTATCGGTAGTTTTTTAGGTGATGCGAAGGGTGGCGAGAAATTCACTCAGATCGCTATTGGTCCCGGAATCCGTATTGCAGTCGACAACGAAAAAATCGATGTGAAGAAAGAGATGCGTGATGAGGAAATCGAGTATCGCAAGCGACTGCAGGAACTGACGGAAACGACTGACAGTCACTGGCAGATGTATCAGTGGTGCAAACAGAACAGCCTTACAGCATTTGCCTATCAGCACGCCTGGCGAGTCATCGAAATTGACCCTAACCATGCTGCAGCTCGAGCGGCTCTTGATTTTGTACTCGATGGCAAAGAGTGGGTCACTCGCGAAGAATTGATGCTTAAGCGAGGTCGTGTGCGCGATGGTACCGAATGGCGATTACCGGAGGAAATTGAACGACTGAAGCTTAAAAAGGATCGCGATGAGGCCGTGACGAAGTGGAGCCGAAATATCAAAGCATGGAAGAATGATATTTTCTCCAATGGCCCAAGAGCTTCTAAGTCTTTGGTCAAGTTCGAAGGTATCCAGGATCCCCTCGCGATTGAGCCCCTGGTGGAACAGTTGCGAGATATTAATAACCAAGTCGATTTTAGATTGAAGATCATTTCGATTCTCGATCGTTTCGATGCTCCGCTCGCTAAGCAAGCGATTATCGATGCAGGAGTGAAAGACCCAAGCCCTAAAGTTAGAGAGGCGGCACTGGATATCGTCTGTGAAAAGTCACCTAAGGAAGCAGCGAGGCAGTACGCCAAACTTTTGCGTAGCGAAAATAACAAAGAAGTGGAGATGGCAGGTAATGCAATGACGGCCCTCAAGGATCCAGCTTACACTTGGCAGTTGATCGAGGCTGTCGTTACGGAGCACAAAAGAGTGATCAAGGGTTCACCCAACCAAAACTTTGGCACCGACTCCACGGGCTCATTTGGGGTCGGTAATTCCGTAAAAGATCAGGTAAGAGTCGAATCCATAAACAACACCTCTGTGCTAGGTGCCTTGACTGAGCTATTTCCTGACACAAATTTCAGGTTTGAAGAAAATCGCTGGAAAGCTTGGTATCTCGACAACAATTTCCCGGAAGGTGAAGATTTGCGACGCGATCCCTAGGGTTTCGCAGTTCCCCCCTGTCGCATTTTTGGTCGGGAATGAGACAATAGAAAGCTTGTTTGGTCCGTTATCTGCGTTTTAGGTAATGGTTATCTTTTTAGGCCGGTCAGCAAGGATCGCCATGGCAACGACGACCCATATCGTCATTCGCGGAGCGCGAGAACACAATCTCAAGAACGTCGACGTAACGCTTCCCCGAAATCGTTTGATTTGCGTTACCGGGGTGAGCGGAAGCGGCAAGAGCTCGCTTGCCTTCGATACGCTTTACGCCGAAGGACAAAGGCGTTATCTCGAAAGTCTATCGAGCTACGCTAGGCAATTCGTAGGCCAACTTCCCAAGCCTAATGTCGATTATATTGGAGGGCTTAGTCCTTCGATTTCGATCAGTCAGAAGTCGGTCGGCCACAATCCTCGCAGCACTGTGGGAACAGTGACCGAGATTCATGACTTTCTCCGCGTACTGTTTGCTCGAGTGGGAAGGGGTTACTGTCCTAACTGCGACAAGCCGATCACTTCGCAAACGCGAGACCAAGTGATTGCTCGGCTCTTAAGCTTATCAGACCCCAATCGCGTTTATTTCTTCATGGCCCCTTTGATTCGTGGCCAAAAAGGTGAATACAAGGATCTATTTGAAGATCTACGCCGACAGGGGTTTGCTCGAGCGCGGGTCGATGGAACGGTAATTCGCTTGAGCGAACCACCGAAATTGGAAAGACATTTGCGGCATACGATTGAGGTGGTGATCGATCGGTTTACGATAGAGCCACCACATCGATCGCGTTTAGCGGAAGCAGTCGATCTTGCGTTCAAGCTTGGCGAAGGAACAATGCTGGTTGCCGAGGAGCAACGTGGCGGAGAAGAACCTCAAACAGCATTGCCAGAAGCGGATCTTGTATTTTCCCTCCAGTATTCCTGCGCATCTTGTGGGACAAGCTTTCCTCCACCTTCACCTCAAATGCTCAGCTTCAACAGCCCGCAAGGGATGTGTATGGCATGCGAGGGCATTGGAGAGAGTGAGACCTTGGATGCTCAGCGAATCTTGACGGCTGTCGACAAGTCGTTGAAACAGGGCGCCATTGGACCGCTGGGTACTTGGTCGGAAATGGCCAAGTACGAGAAGCAAGAACTTCAGAATATCGCCGCACACTTGGAACAAGCATTCAAGATGAAACGTGGAGCGATGCTTGCGACCGCATGGCAAGAGTTGACCCCAGAGCAGCAACTGGCGTGGCTTTGGGGATTTCCGTCTGCTGGCCGTATGTATGGCGGTAATTCGAACCGTCCAAGGTCGCTACTGCGAAATGGTGAGTTCGTCGGTCTCATACCCGCGTTGATGGCTCGTTATCGCGCTGCGGGAGAATATTTGCGTGACGAATTAGCTCCCTACATTATCACGGGAGTATGCGATACATGCCACGGAGATCGTTTGGGAGCTCAAGGTAGATTCGTACGTCTACAATCGACGTCTCCAAAATTTTCCGATCGGCCTTGGCGATCTTTGCCCGATGTTTCTCGCTTGTCGTTGAAGGATTGCTCCGAATTCTTCGAGGGACTTCAGCTGGATGAAACCGGTTGGCTCATTGCAACCGAAGCGGTTAAAGAAATTCGTTCACGCTTGCGATTCCTATTGGATGTTGGTCTGGAATACCTCACTCTTGGTCGACCAGCTCCAACGCTGTCTGGGGGAGAAACTCAGCGTATTCGATTAGCGGGTCAAATCGGATCGGGATTAGTCGGCGTTTTATACGTTCTTGACGAACCATCAATTGGCCTTCATCCTCGGGACAACGACCGATTACTAATGTCGTTGCAGCGGCTCCGCGACCTCGGCAATACACTTTTGGTCGTTGAGCATGATGAAGACACGATGCGCGCCGCCGACTTGATCTTAGACTTTGGACCGGGCGCGGGAGTAAGAGGGGGAGAATTAGTTGCTTTTGGTACCGCTGCGGAACTAGCCGGCAATCCAGAAAGTGTCACCGGCAAATATCTGTCAGGTGAGGAAAAGATTGATATCCCTCAAACAGTTCGCGCTGGCAACGGTCATCGAATATGTATACGTGGTGCTACGCAGAACAATTTGAAGAATATTGATGTCTCCATACCGCTTGGTAAATTTGTGTGCATCACGGGTGTCAGCGGAAGCGGAAAGAGTTCGCTGGTCGGCGACATACTGTCTCCCTATCTTCGAAACGTTCTGCATCGGGCTGAGTTACCTGTCGGCGCACATAGACTTTTCGAAGGTATCGAGCATTTAGATAAAGTGATTGAAATCGACCAGAGCCCTATCGGTCGAACCCCGCGCAGCAATCCGGGAACATACGTCAAAGTCTTCGATGAAATCCGTGAGCTTTATGCCCAGATGCCTGAAGCAAAACGTCGCGGTTACGCGCCGGGTCGATTCAGCTTCAACGTCGAAGGAGGTCGTTGCTCCGCCTGCGAAGGCAATGGAGCGAACAAGTTGGAGATGGATTTCCTCGCCGATATCTGGGTGACCTGTCCGGTATGCGAGGGTAAGCGATTTAGCCGTGAAACACTCCGGGTCAAATATAAAGAGATGTCGATTGCTGATGTCTTGGAAACAGACATTCGTCAACTGTTAGACGTCTTTGAGAATATTCCGCGTATCGCTGAGAAATTGCAAACGCTCCATGATGTTGGACTGGATTACCTTAACCTGGGCCAACCTTCGCCGACACTTTCCGGCGGGGAAGCGCAGCGGATTAAGTTAGCTCGCGAATTGAGTCGCCGAAGCACAGGACGAACACTATACCTGCTTGATGAACCGACCACCGGCCTCCACTTTGCGGACATCAAACTGCTTTTAAAAGTGTTACATGATTTGGTAGACCGCGGAAATACGGTTTTAGTCATCGAACACAATCTCGATGTCATCAAAACGGCCGACTGGATCATCGACCTAGGGCCCGAGGGTGGCGATGGTGGCGGAGAAATTATTTTTACAGGAACTCCTGCCGAATTGGCTGATTGC
>JBEGUT010000242.1:0-6396 GCA_041178745.1 Planctomycetota bacterium
ACCGATTTTCCAAGGTTCTTGAAAAATGATCCGAAGCTGATTCAAGCGATTATTGTTTTTGGTTTGCTTCTCACGGGATACTCACTTTTCAAGGTCTTCAAAAATGTCAACGCTAAAATGGCGACAACTCAGCAAGAGGAGCGAGTTGCTGCGCCGAAACAAGCCACACCATCTGGTAAGACCTTGGTTGAAACTCAAAAGCTCCAACCAAGATCACTTTCCGATCTGGTTCCGCGATTCCACTTATTTCCGGAATCGCTATCGAGCCTGGAGGCAGCCGAACAATCCAATTGCTTCACTCTTGGGTTTGATAACTGGACTTTAAGGCAAAAAACCAGTGCACTTCCATCCCCGTCCGGCCAGCATCCGTTTTATATTTCCGATTATGTGACCGTGGGTGAGCTGATGTTTGTCTTTGACGAGGCGACTGTTAAGCAAATCTCAGAATCAACCGATCGTCAGCAAGTCAATGCCTTGATTGAAAAGAGTCTTTCAAAGTTGAATTGCAAAATCAGTGAGGACAATCCTCAGCAAGACGTGCTCGACCGAGCTGTTCTTGTACCCCCTAAGGTTGCTGACGATTACTGTGTACGTCTTACTCTCCGATGCGGATTCAACTATCAGTATCGGTTGCCGACATCGAGTCATGCGAGCTGCGTAGCAGGCCGTGCGGCAAACTTATCAGGCGACCTACTTCCTGTCCAGGAACATTTACGCGAAGAGTCAAGCCATCTGGTTTCTGCCATAAGAAGTGTGAGTCATTCCAGTGAGAATGGTAAAGGTGAAAAGATTAAACGATTCAGGATTATCCGCACTTCACAAGTCGAACTGGAGAATGCTTTTTCCGTAGAGTTGTTTGATGTTAATCCGTAGGTGAGATCAAGCAGTGCGAAGCTGATGATGAATCTAATATCAGAACCGTGTGAATTCATTCCGACTTGCCGAAATCTATGTTAATTAATCTAAGTAGTTTGTTGAGGGTCATTGAGAAATGTCATTTTTTAGTTTCCTGAAAAGCTTATTTTCGCGAAAGAAAAAACCGATCGAGACGATCGCATGCCCCTTTTGTTTGCGCGAGAATCTGAAGGAGGCCAAGCAGTGTGTCGGTTGCAAAAGGGAGATCGCGGAGAACTATAAGCGTCACTACGCTCGCGAGAAGCTAATGGCAATTCCAATTATCGGTTTTTCACAAACCGGTAAAACGGTTTTCGTGGATTCGGTAGCTTGCACATTATTTGATCTGACCGATAAACAGTTTTGGAAGGATTTGAATATCACACCCATTGATTCGGAAACTGAGTCCTGGATCGAAGGAGATATCCTACCTAGTCGAGCCAGGGGGCAGGCGCCTCTACCGAACGGCAAGGAAGATAATTTCAGGCGAGTTCTACTCGCTAAGAATATTCCTCTATGGAAAGATCGTATTTTGTGTCTGCGTGATGTGGCGGGGGAGCATTTCCAGACATTCACCTTTGCATCCGAAGTCCAGGAGTTTTGTATTCAATCGAAGTGCGCGATTTTTATCATCGATGTGAACGACGTGCTTAATAACCCCACACGTCGATTTGATACGTTGTTCGACAAGTATGTACGAACGATCGTTGAAGCAAAGGCACAGCTTGCCGGCCGAAAGATTGTAATGGTGTTGGCAAAGGCCGATCTTTACCGCAATCGACTTCCACAAGATTTGATTGATTACCTAGATAATGATCCTCTCTACCGGATCCCTCAATCAGCAAAGTCCCCCTACCAAATCAACTTGTCCGATCCAGCCGCTCTGAGTCACCATGCCAAGGTCACTCTTCCGATGATCGATTCTCAGTTAGCAACTTGGGTTGGTAGCCTTGAAAATGGTGGTCCTCAGTTGAATTCTAAAGCGAAATCGGAAGGGGTTGAAATTCGTTATACGCTTGTGTCTGGTTGGGGCTCGAATCCTGATCAGGGAGCGGATGTCAAACCATTGCGAATGCTTGATCCACTCACTTGGTTATTGGAGTTCCATAGCCGGGAAGGTTAAGCCACCTGATGCTTGAAAAGAGGGATAGGGCTTTTCGGCTAGTACTGTTGAAGTTACCTTTCCAAACCTACGCTTGGTACGGAATGAACGGCTAGCACTTATTGATTGCGATCACTGTAATTTAAAGCCAAATTGCTACTTTATTAAACGACAAGGATGGTTCGATCTAGAGTCGGACGGATCTTTTTTTAGATGATAAGAAATTGCAAGTAAGACGGCACAAGGATAACGGACGATGGCGTTTCCACGCTTCAACAATCGCATTCCAATCAGTCTAATACTTCCCCCTTCGAAAGAAGTTTTAGAGCAAATTGCCAAGGCTCACGAAGCGGCGAATCCTGTTGCTGTAAAGTCGCGCGTTAAAAAAAGTGTGGATAAAGAAGATGTCGCTTCCAAGATCCTCACGGTGATTTGGTTTGGAGTTGTTCTCGTAGCAACGGCGATGGCGTTCGATACTCTGGGTAAAAATTTCGAACGGCCCGACATGAAAATCGCCGTGTATCTACCCGTGTTGACACTCACACTTTTTTGGGTGATTCTCAGTAAGGCTTCGTACTTAGAAAAGGCCCTGGCTGTTTTAGGGTGCGCTGGTTTACTTTTTATCGACGGACAGATCTACCATTTGCTTTCCGTCGAGAATGGCATGTATTCCAACCTCACGTTGGCATTCCTGGCGGTCTGGGCGTTGATGGTTCGATACGTGGGTTATGGAATCGTAAAATCAAATAACAAGACCGTTATCGACCCCAAAGACCCTTTGCGCAGCTTTGGCAAGGCGAAGCAGTTGGGGCTACTTACGTCGGGCTATGTTCTTGTCTTATGCTGTTTTTATCAGGTACTGAAAGCTTATTCTTCTGAACCAATCACACTGGCGGGTGTTGTAGGTCATCCCTTTGGCGTAGCACTCACCGCAGCCTTTTTAACGTCCATCGTCATATCGGGACTTTTTGTACGATATCTGACGATAGGAGGGGGATTTCGTTACGTTTTCTTGTTTGGCTTGTTTGGTTACCTGACCTTCAGCGGTGTAGGCTACTCGTGGTTGAATCAGATGTCTCAGTCAGTCGATCAAAACGTTCGTCGCTCAGATGATCTTGCCAGAATTGAACGCTGGGATGATTTCCTCGGTAAGATTTCTCCCTTCTACGAAGTTGTCGTAGCTTATTGGCAACCTATCTATCTTTTTGCTGCTCTCTTGCTCTGCTTCCTCATTACCTTTCGCTGGTTAGGGTTTCGAATTGATGCGAGATAGAAATACGATCAAACTTTACAGGTTGGCCATGCCTACATGCTCAGTCTAAGAGAATTGCTAATCGCTGATATCACACCCTAGTTGTTATGAAAATCACTTACAGGTAACCGCTGCTCATGTTACATATTTATTGCCAAAGGTGTAAAAGCGTCGAAAGTCGTTACAGCTCTGTGTCTGAGTTCGAGAAGGATACCCGCAAATGTTCAGTTTGCCAGGCGGTACTAACTTTGTCCGAAACGGCGAATGATTTACCTAACGTATCTGAGGATGAACAAAAGAGTGAGGGGGATTTATCCGATTCGTCTCCTTCACCATCGGCGATGAGAGCTTCCCGTGAAAGCATCGATCCACCGACCAATGGTTTATTCGATACTAAGAATCACGATACACCTTCCTCCACGGTTAGCCATTCTATGCCTGAGGCAGTGAACCTGAAATCGGCTTCAGTCACTGGAAGTATCGAGATCGAATACAAGAAGCAGATCGATAATGCTGAGGAAATACAGGCTAACCGTCTAGCTCAGGAGGAGAAGGCTTGGTGGCGAGCTGCCGTAGTAGAAGCTGAGGTAAGTGGATTAGAACATTTTCCCCAACATCAATCATTTCATCACAGTGAGATGCCTCCTTCCAAAGCTACTGAAACCGCACCTAGCGCGAGCTCTCATCCAGAGTATTACGACTTTAACGCTACCAGCTCAGCCGCATTTCTAGCGAATCATTTAAAATTGACGGTCGATGTCCCTTTGTTGCGAGAAGCCGATAAAGAAATCGCCGTCTCGGTGCAACTTGATTCGAGTCTCATCGGTACCAAAGTTGCCATTTGGTTGAAACGAGAAAATGAAATTGGCCCAGGACACGAGGATTTTCGTTACTGGAGCGGTGACAGTCGACTAGCAAAACTGCAACTCGACGACACGGTACGTTCCTGTGAGTTATGTGTTCGGCCAGATTATGCGCGGAATTGGTATTGGAGTATCGATATTCCCATCGATAGGTTGGATCCTAAAGACAATAATAAAGCCAATATTATTATTGACAATAGAAAAACAGTCGACGGCAGTGGGGTTGTGCTGGAAGGTTACCAGCCAATTCAGATTACCAATAATGATCATTCCGCACCGCAGATGAGATCGATCAAAAGAGAGTTTCGACTTGATGTCGTCCCGTGTAAACGCCGAGCTGGCCGAGCACGAATCGTGAGCTGCTCACGTCGCCAACGCGTTGTTAGCGAGTTTACGCTTCAGGTTGACTCGGAGCGGTTTGGACGAGAGACTTGGAATATTCACGGAGGCGATACTCTCTCGTTTGGAAAAGATAAACCACTTCCTAATCGTGCTAATGAGAATGATCTTGTTTTTCGCCCTCATCCTGACGAGTCGATCTGGTCACAGGTCAGCCGTACGCATGGTACTTTTGAGATTTCAGGTAGCAAACTGCGTTACAATCATTCCAGTCATGGTACAAACAACGCCAAGCAAACCTGGGTGCGTTTTTCCAATGGTAAAATCACCAAGGTGAAGCAGCCGAGAACCTTTGATTTGCCGGATCCGACCGAATTAGTTCAATTTTGGCCAAAGCTTTCGGTGGATATCGACAAATCAAACCTGTTGCAGGTTCAGGCTTGGCGCGCCAGCGATCAAGATTACTCGCGATACACTTGGCTTCCCCATTCCCGATACAGCCTAAGTGATTCAATTTCCCACGGCCATCGTCTGGGGGGCATGCGTCTTGACGTTATCAATCCCAAGTTAGAAGTACTGCGACAGCATTTCCTGATATCCAAATCATTGACGATCGGTTCACACCCTAACGCGGAAATTACTTGTCGTGGAGAAGGAATCGAAGCTTTTCACGCCTACATCCATTGGATTGATGACCAGCTTTGGATCGAACCTCATCATTGCCGCTGCTCGATCGAAATCAACGGTAAATCGTTGCATGTCGATCAACTGTTTCCTTTAGAAAAAAATATTGAATTGAAGTTAGGGAGTGCAACTAGAATTCAGGTACTCCCCTTCGATGCCAACGCCTCACTGGGTCGATACGGTTCCTACCGATCATGATTAGAATTTACTGATCGAAGGCGCTTGGCGATAAATGCGGAAATCTTGTCAGGTTGACTCGTGCGAGTGTAATACCTTGCCGGATATCTCCTTTTTGAAACAGTGTTGGCAGGCTTTGACACTGATAACGAAAGGGGAAACGCCATGCGGGAAATGGTGGGAAAGTGCTTGAGGACGTTGTTGGTTTTATTGATCTTAGGATTTTTGTTTATCGTAAATGCAATCCGCGATACTCGCCCTAAGTCGTTCGAAGTGAACCGTATCGCGATGAACGAAGGATGGGAGGGGACCCTGGGAACCTCTCTGTTCGCTGTCCTGAATGCAGCAGGGTTCGTTGAGTTGGTTGAATTTCACGATTACGCTTTTGTGACGTATGCCAAAGTTAAGGTCGGAGATAAAACCTTCGAAATGGTCGGCATGCCAATCACGGGTAAGTTCTATCGGATCGATAGCAAACCAGAAAAGTAATCCTGATTAGAGAAAATAGCCCGCTCAAGGATTTTCGCCAACCAATACTTTATGTGATCCTAACAGGATGAGAAACGAAGGGTAGATGATCCCGCTGTGGACATCTACCTTTTTTTATTATGTGATCGGATATCGGTTTATTAAGAGTTTGAGATTGTAGGTTCGATTGGTTTACCCTTGGATACATTCTGCGTGGTAGAAATCTCCCCCAAAAGTGCTTCCAAACATTGAAAGGTGGAATTGCGCTACGCTAACATCGAGCAAGTCCTTGCTAATTCAGATTAAGTCGATACAGGATTGTTATGTCGAGTCGTAAAGCGAATGAAGATTCAGATCCAACGCCTTCCCAATCTGAACCGTACCTCAGCGGTGGTAGTGAGACGCAACCGCCACAGACATCGGATACCGATGGCAGCGTGTCGCCAAGAGGCTCAAGTGGTGAGGGTTCCAAGGAGTTAGCGCTTCCGCCCGAGTTTCGGTTGGTTCGTTCGCTTGGTCGCGGCGGCATGGGAGTGGTCTATTTGGTGAAGCGCGATACGGGCTTTGGCGAGGAGGAGTTAGCGCTCAAGACGATCCTTCCGGAGCATCTTGGTAAC